>JBAXHO010000005.1:0-41888 GCA_037138855.1 bacterium | reverse complement strand
CTTGATACTTTTTATCTTTTTAAGCCAAAGGCTTACCAGCCTATGGCTGGATCTTTTAACTTTTATCTATTTTTCCCATGTTTCATCCATTTATTGATCCTTTACAAATCGTCTTCCTGTTACCGGCGCTATTTTTGTCGCTAATTGCCACGATCCTGATCAAATACTGGTCTGGTAAATATCTGAATCAAGCTAATATCTCCCGGACAACCGGTGTCGATCTGGTAAATCGTGTTGCTCAAAAAGAGCATCTTGATCTAAGGCTAGATGTAATTAATGGTAGTTTAACTGATAATTATGATCCCCGTTCCAGGACTTTAAATTTATCGTATGATGTGGCTCGTGGTGCTTCCATCACCTCAGTAGCTATTGCCGCCCATGAACTCGGTCATGCGATCCAGCACCAAAAAGGCAGTTTCCTGATGACTATAAGATCAATGTTATTACCAGCGCTAGGTATTGGAACGAATTTAGGTTATATCCTCTTAATAATTGGGATCATCATCAATTTTACTAATCTGGCCTGGTTGGGAATTATTCTCTTTTCCGGAGCTGTTATTTTTAGTTTTTTGACATTACCAATTGAACTGGATGCCAGCCGTCGAGGTTTAGCATTACTGCGAAATGAGGAAATCCTTTTTGCTGATGAAATGTCCGGAGCGAAAAAAGTATTATTTGCTGCTGCTTTAACCTACCTTGCTGCAGCATTACAATCGTTGGGACAACTACTTTATTTTGTCTTAAGAGTACAAAGAATCGGCAAAAGAAATTAATTTCCCAACAAGCTCAACTTGGTACCATAAAAGTACAGGGTAAGTTTTGCCAATTGGCATTAAAATATAATTTCTATCCTCGTACTGCAAAACTAACCAACTCATAAGCCGGATTCTGTATCCTTCGCCTTTGGCGAATTGAGATAATTATTTCTCTTTGCCCAAAATTACTTGGTTGCTCCAGACAGGGGTTACCTAGCCTGCTTTCATTACTGAAACCAGCGGTGGTCTCTTACACCACCCTTTCACATTAACCGGATAATCCGAAGATTACCTGGCATTCTGCTTTCTGTTGCCCTAACCGTAAGCTCACGCCTACCCATGTGCCATTGAAGCCCATGGTGTCACGACTCTTATATTTGCATATAAAGGGAGTCCGGACTTTCCTCCTCTGGCAAGCCAGAGGTAATTATCTGAGTTGGTGATTGATTATAGCAAGGAAAAGCACATAACGCATCTGGCATTTCGGATTTCGAATTCACAAGCTCCAAAGAAACCCTAGGAATGATTCCTGCTCCATCCCTACGTTAGGAATGGTGTCAAGACGATTTGTATAGTCATATTAGGACAACAACACAATACTATTTCTCTGCTAAACTTATTACCTTTCTGCTCACTCCACATATATCTCTTCTGAATATTCATACGTCTTGCCTTCAAAAACAATTTTCGTTTTGACTGTATAAGCTCCAGACAGTATGGAAATTTGAAAACCACTGGGTTTATTATAAGACTTTCCTACTTCCAGATATTGATAATTTTCCGGTCCATTTAATGTCCAGTAAATATCAAACTTATTTTGATCATTACCACCCCAGGGAAGTTTTTCAATCTTGGGTTCTATGTCAAATTTCATCGTTACATTATTTCCGGATTGACTAACATTTTTATAATTGATATCAAAAACTACATTTTTCGCAGCTCCAGTAGTAGTAACTTGTGACTGCTTGTTATAGTAATTCACAAAAAGCAAACTGCCAGTAAGCAATAGCACCACAAACATAGGAAATAATGGTTTACCCAGAAAGCCATAACGCGGTGTTTGTAATGTTTTGATACGATGATTTAAGCGCCAGATATAAGCAATTAGTAAAGCAAAAGCAATGATAATCACCACTGCCGTGAAAATAAAAATGGCAGTATTAAATTGTAAATTGGTAGACATGGATAAAAGAATTAAAAGTGAAAAATTAAGAGTTAAGAGATAAAAGTTAATAGTTACAAGTTCCAGCCATAGGCTGGTAAGCCTTTGACTTAAAAAGAAAGAATTTAAGAATCTAAGAATCTAGGAATCGAAGATCGAATTTCGAATTTCCATTTCTACTAGATACTTTTATTCTACTTACTACTTACTATTTGCTACTTTCTCTTGACTACTGTCTACTGACTACTGCTTGCGTCTTCCCCTTCTGTTTCCAAAGGGTTCGTGGTAATTAAACGATGCTCATTTTCACTGGCCACTACTTGCATAGCGACATGATTGGCACCAGCAAAAAACAATCCTTCTCCAATTCCAGCTGCCAGTAAATATGATTTTTCACCATCTGTGAGATTAAAAACCTTTTGAATTTTTTCAATGGCTGCTGGACTTTGTTTCAAAAGTATCTGAATGGAAGAGTTCGTCACTACTGCTTTACCATAATCGGAATCAAGAAAATCCTCCACATCCTGAGTAATCGTCGTCAAACCAAGCGCATATTTTCTAGCCCGTTTGGCAATCGAATGGACAAACCTGGCTGCATCTTCAAACTGCATCATCCACCAGGCCTCATCAATAATCAAAATTCGTTTTCTACGATCTTTTTTTACTCTTGTCCAAATATAATCCAACATTAAATACATCGCAATTGGTCGAAGTTCATCTACCAAATCCCGAATACTGAAAACAGTAAAAGTATTTCTAATTTCAATATTTGACCGGCGATCAAAAATTCCAGATGCACTACCTTTTAGATATTTTTCTAACTTTTGAGCCAAAACATGTGCTTCATTTTCTGCCATGGCATTGAGAATCTTGTAAAGGTCTTCCAGCAAAGGTGGTTCCCGTCGCTGTGTAGCTGGATCAGGAGTAATTCCTTTTTCTTTATAAGTCAAAATCAATGCCCGATCCAGTATGGCATTTTCAATTGGTGACAAATTGCCACCTACCATTATTCTGATCAAACCATTTAAAGAAAGAATTTTGAATCGTAATTCATCCTCGTCTTTATCATACATTCCGGAAAGCTCAAAAGGATTGAGTTTTTGAGAACCATCTTGACTAAATGAAATATACTCACCGCCAATTGTTTCGCATAATTTTTCATATTCTTTTTCCGGATCAATAATAATGATTTGAGTTCCCAACATTAAACTCCGCATTGCTTCCAGTTTCACCATGTAGCTTTTACCGGCTCCGGAAGTCGCGAAAACTACCATGTTGGGGTTCTCAATCTGAAATCGATCAAAAACAATCAAACTTTTGTTATGTTTATTGATGCCATACATCACACCATCATCCATAGTGAGCTCGGAACTGACGAAAGGGAAAGTAGTAGCCAGAGATGTGGTATCCATATTTCTGGTCAAATAGATTTTGTCTATTGCCAAAGGTAGAGTACTGATAAAGCCTTGCTCTTGCTGAAGCGAAGCAATTTTTACAATTACTCCTAATGCTGATAAAGTCGATTCAATATTGCGAGAAATTTTTTCAAGCTCCCGTAATTCTGTAGCACGAACAGTCAAATATAAAGCGAAATGAAAAAATTTCTCGTTACCACTTGCGATTTGATCCTGCAGTTCCTCTGCATCTTTCAAAGCTACTTTCACACTAGGATCAGGTATCTTGCCGGCTTCAATATCAATATTTAATGTAGCCTGCATTTCAGCTATCTTTCTCTTGATACGCTGCATGATCATAGTGGAATCTACAGGATAATAAAAAGTACTGATTGTCAAAGGGCGTTCAAAATTGATGAGAGGAGCAAGCCAATTGGCACCTACAAAACGGGGAAATCCAGTAGCAAAAAAAGTCCGGAAAAATTTGCCTCCAATTACCATATGATTGAAATCAATTTCAATCGCTGGTGGAGCAATAATATCCTTGACGTCAATTACTCCTCTGGCAAATTCCTGAACAGCTTCTTCTTCCAGACGACGACTATCTGCCTGTTGCTTGATCTGAGCATTGGCCATTTGACTGGACTGTGCAGGCGTTTGCTGTGCCTGGTTTGATTGTGGCTTTGGCTTTGATTTGAAAAAAAATCCCATATATTATTTGTTTAAAGGTGAATTGGTCTTTTGGGTAATCAAGCTGGTAGTGATCTCATTGGTAGTCAGATCAAGATGTTCGGTGCCTAATTTATCTGGATCATACATAGTATAATACAATCTTACTAATTCCTGCTTATTTAATTGACTGGCAATAAGTCCCATTTTTTTAAACTGTTTGGTCAAATGATCTCTTTTGGGATAAAGCTGTACTTTAGCTCTCTCCACCAAACTATGCTTATTGATAATCTTTGTCTTTTTTCCAAATAGTTGTTTGATCAAACTAGTGCGCTGCACTTCACCAATCACTTCCGGTATCACCACATAAAAATGTTTTGCCAGAACTTCCCGATTTCGGGTCAAATTATTAATAAAATTAATATAAATATCAATCTGTTTTTGAAGCGCCTTGGAAATTTGTGTACTACGATATTCCTTAAGTCTTTCAATATATGAGCTGACATCAGTTCTTTCTGTTTTGATTACAATTTGCATTTGAAAGTTCAATGAATTTAATAGCCCAGCAAAAGAAAGAATTTTGGCATCCTGCTCTTTTTCTGATAATAATTCGAAGTTTAAGGCAGTGGTTTTCATAACTAGAGATACCATACCGCTTTTGAGGACGACTAAATCATCAATGACATCTTCAATTTCAAGATGTTCTTGTGTACTAATAACTGCTGGTGAAAAAAAGCTCATTATTTTGCCCTAAACTGAAATGAATATAGTTGTTCTCCTTGTAGTATAACTTTATATCGATTAAATTTAAAGCCTTGTGCAGAAATATCGATATAATAAATTCCATTGGGTAATGGATTACGTAAAAAAAACTTACCTTGAACATCTACTAAAATCCTTCTGACCAAAGTTTCTTTTTCATCTTTGATATTGACTACTGCCTCACTAATAATTTTTCCGGTTTTATTAGTAATTAATCCGTTCATATTATTTACATTTCCAGTTGGTTTACTTACTTCAGCTACTCTTGTTTGATTATTTTTTTCAGGTGGCGAAGAAGCAAGCTCTGATTGTAACTTTGCGATTTCTGCTTTCAAATTATTTACTCTTTGTTGCTCTTCCTGATGCAGATGCTGATCTGGTAACTTTTCATTTTGATTTTGCTGCACCTCAGCTACTGATCTTACTACTGTAGTATAGCCTGGTTGGTTGATAATTGGTTCATGTTGATTTTGTAATGAGCTTAGATCTTGTGCCAAACCTTGTTGTAAATTATTGGTACTAACTGGATTAAAACTCTTTGATGCTTGTAAAGAAGGTAGTTCTACCTGTCTTTGTATGGGAGGAGAAACAAAATTGGTATTCACCTTAGCAGTTTCTGATTGATAATACTCATCAATCTGTCGCAATTGCTGCTCTTCGTATTTATCAACTACATCAGGCAAAACAGCTTTGGGAATATAACTGGGTTCTGCAGCAAGTGCTTCCAAAGGGATTCGCTGATTCCGTTTGGTAATTCTTTCTACCAGCTGATCTTCTTCATGAACCTGTTTTTGAGGTGTTTCTTTAAGTGATTCTGGTGTCACAGAACGTTTTTTCCAAATCCTCGTCTGACTGGAAAAAATTTGAGCGATAAAATTTGTCACAAAAGTAGAAGAAGACTGACCATTGATCCTGATCAAAGCCAGAAAAAGTCCCATACTCACTGAAAATACAATCAAGACAAGACGAAACACCAAAGGCCATTTCGTAAAATAGATTAATGCTGCAATCAAAAATCCACTAGCCAAATATCCAAACTGACGGATCGAAAAAGCTCCAAAAAGCTTAAATTCCACCTCCATAATATTTTGTGGAACAGCATGTCTTTCCATATTATATTATTGCTTCAATTTTATATTTAATTTCGCCCACCATTGTATTCAATAAAATAATATCATTCTGTTTTTTCCCCAGCAGTAATTTTCCCAGAGGTGAATCCAGAGAAATTTTTCCCTGACTTGTATCTGCTTCTTTATCACCAACAATTTGATAATCCACAATTGAGCTATCCACAATTTTTTTTAGTTTAACTTTGGAGCCAAAGCCAATTATCAGATTTTTTTTAGGTTTAATTATTTCTGCATGATTAATCAAATCAGTCAATTCTGAAATTCGGTTTTCATTAAATTCTTTGGATTCGAGAGCAGATTTATAGGCAGAATTTTCAGATAAATCACCTTGCTGCCTTGCTTTATCTATCTCTTCTGCTACCTGGTTACGGGTAATATTTTTTCTTGATTCCAATTCATTTTGTAATTCCTGAAATCCATTTTGGGACATTTGATTTTGTGTGACATTTTGCATTATTATTTTAACTTAAATTGTAAATTTAATTGATTACTTTCAAAAACTCCAGAATAAATATATTTTCCATCTTGACGAGAATAACTACTATTTAATGCTTCTACCTGTATTTCTGGTGCAAACTCAATTTCCAGATAATAATTCGAATCAATTCCTGGTACTTTATTGATCCAGAGATTATAGGTATAACCAGAACTTAAATTATCATTTAAAGAGACTGTCTCGTATTTTACGCCATAAATGTAATTATTATCTTGAATAAATAAATTACAAACCTGACTATCTGAAAAAGCCGGCGAAACAAATTGATTTTCTACGTCAAAGTAAGAAATATTTTTGGAGCCCAAAGGTAAGCAGATATAAGCATTTTCATAAGAATCCACTCCAACCAGGTCTAGCTTTATTTCTTTTTTAGTTTCCAGAGTTTTCGAAATATTGATTTTAATTTCCACATTTGTACTGGGATATTTTTCAACTACCAAAGTTTTACTGTCACTATTTACTCCAAAGGATATGTAATCATCAAATAAAGTATATGTATCATCTTTTTTCAAAAGTGAGCTGAAAGTAGAATCCTTGGAAAATACCCGCAAATTTCCAGCTTGCGCCAGCTCAGCAAATATTTTTATTTGTTCAGGATAATTATCTTTGATTTGGTTGAATTCCTGTTCCAGTAATAATGAAAATATTTGTAAAGAGATTTCACTACGTACTTCATCACTACGTTTATTGCCCATCAATAAATTAATGCTGGAAAGTAAATTATCATTAGAAATTTTTATTTGCTGAAAAGTCAATCCTGAATTTTCCAAGTATTTTTCTAAAGTAAAATCATTTACAAAAAATACTAAATCAATTCTTTCATTTTCTAAAGAACTATAATAATCATTTACTGCCTGATAGTATTCCTGCTGATCATTCAAGTAACTAAGACTATCCAAAGTGACATTAGACTTATTGATTTCAGCATTTGATAATAAATTTATTTTCTGTAAAGTCTGATCAGAAATATTTGTTACCTTTAAATTTAATTCACTTTTTTTGGTTACCTTAATATTTTTTATAGCGCCTTCACTGATTTCCAGCTCTACAAATCCTGCTATCTTTCCTCCTGATGCAGTAAACCTGGCATTATCTTCCATGACAAACAAATATCTACGGCTAATTTTATTTCCCAAAAGATCAGGAAAGCTTTGATAAAATGGGATTATTCCCTGATTGTCGCTATACACCTGATCCAGTTTGGAAATCTTACCTTTGACAAGTTTTTGAATCCAGCCAGGTGAATTATTAATATTTTCAAGCAGAAGTGGCTGCGTTTTGGCAATCCGTTTTTCACCAATTCCAATTAAATTCTGACTATAATTAATTTCTCCCAATAATTGTTCGAAGTTCTGCTGATTGGTAAATGTTAGTAAATTGGAATTACTATAGGTAAATTTCACTCCTGGTTCAAAATGTTTGAAATATTCATCCATGGGCGCAAGAGAAGTCAATACTTCATCAAAGCCAGAAGTATATTCACTGAAATTCGTAAGCAAATCTTGAGAATTATTATAAAAATTTTTCTGACCAGTAAGGTTAAAAATAAATTCTACTTGAGCTAAACGTTTTTGAGCGTTGATTGAATTTAGTTTAATTTTTTCACAAAAAGCTTGGCTGTCCTGGATATTATAAGCGCTAATTGCCTTTTCAGCTGCATCAAGATTAATTTTAATCAAAAATAAATTTTTTCCTAAACTTAAAAAAGGCGATAATATCAAAAAATACAAAATAATAAAAGCAATGATTCCCAAGATCGAAAATACAAAATCAGCCAAAGTAACTCTCTTGAGAATATTGAATTTTTCACCAAAGTAATCAAAAAGCATTCTAAAAAAATTAGTTGGAGACTTTCCAAAAATCTTTTTACCGGAAATTTTTTCACGTAATTTATTATTAGCCATAATCACACTACCTTTACGGGAACTATCTTGCAGCTTACGGGCTGTGATCAATCTTGCTAAAGCACCTTCAGCCGGCTCTTCTGTTTCTACAATTGTTTCGGTTTTATAAAAAAAATCATGAATTTTTTGTTTCCAGGATCTTGTCTTTTTTTTAACTTTTGTTTCTGTAGATTTTGATTCATTAATTTTGGAAGTGGATTCATCTTGATTCGTTTTTCGATCCTCATTAATTTTGATAGCTATAGCATTGGATACTAACGCTTCTCGGATACTATCAATAGTTTGTGTCAACGCTCGTTCAAAAGTCACTCTTGGTTTCCAGCCAATCACCGATAAATTCGGAACCATTTTATGGAGTTTTAAAGGCGGTAATTGATCATCAACTGTAGTAAACCCGACATCAATAGCCGTAGCAATAATATCAAGTAACTTATAGGCAATGGAAAGCAAACTGATTTCTTCTTCATTGGCAAGCGTATAAATATTCCCCTTAGTATTTAATGAGAACTGTGCTTTTAAAATGCCATATGCTGCATCCAGATAATGGATATAATATTCAGTTTCCAGACCATCACCTGGTAAAATAATTTCCTGTCCGCGTAAAGCCTGAATAATTGCTTTGGTAAGATGTGAATGATAATTAATTTCGATATTTTTACCAAGTAGTTCACCAAGTCTCAATGTCCTGGCATCAATTCCCACTTTATCCTGATACTCTCTTACCAGGCTTTCAGCATATCGCTGAATTTCAAGCTCACTATAAATAGTATGTTTCTCCTCTACACCAGCGTCAAAATTAAAATCATCCTGTTTATTTGCCAAAATTAATTGATGAGCCTGTAAAGAGGTAGTGAGTAAAAATTTTGCTTCGAATTTAGCAGTCAGATCCAAAATAGTATCCAGATAATTCGAGAATTGTAAAAATTCTTGTGTGGAGATTTTTTCAATCAGATCGACAGATTTATGCTGAAGATAAAAAACATAATCGAGACGACGTAAATCTTCTTCCAAAATCGTAATGGCAGAAAAGTCGAGGATAGTAAGTAATTTATAATCTTTGAGTACATTTAATTGTTCACTTTTCCCATTTTCTTCACTATCAATTAAAATTACAAAACCTCCCTGATCCAGGAGAGACTTAGCCAGTTCTATTCCAAGCGAATCCGAACCTCTTACAATAAGTGAAGTAGGATAACGACTGGTGTTATGTAATAATTTTTTTACATTACTGATCATTGATTCACCATCTCCAAAGGTTGGGCAAATAAATTAACCTCTAAGACTAGTTTAAGACCTTTTAATTTATCCCGATCTTCTTGAGTATCTGGGAGAATTTCTATCTCCAGACTGTCATAACCTGCTTTTTCAAATTTAAATTTATGTTTAGAGCTTAAATCAATATCAATTTCTTTGACTGGAGTATCACCAATATATCTTCCATCCAATGATACTTTTTGCCCGGCAGGATTTGAAAAAATTTCTAAAGTAGTTTGTTTATTTTGAATGAAATTTTTTTGTGTATATAAAATGTGACCTTCAGAAAAACTCTCGCTTGGTCCTAATTCATAACCAATAATCACATCTACAGCCGGTTCGAAATTCAATTTGCGAATAATTTCGACATACTGACCACTTTCTGATTTTCGGATTAACTTAACAATATGCTCTCCTGGAATAATAGCTGAAATATCAAAAGAGTTTTCATTATCCACTGTGGATCCCATAAATTTATCATCAATATAAATATCAAGCACACCGGTATGAGATAAAACTTTTAAGCCACTGGTTTTATTCTGGGAATCAATTCCTAATAAAGATACCCAGTTAAACTTCCAGTTAAACCAAGGCGACCAAAAGCCCAGAAATATTAACGTCAATAATACTATAATTATTACTGCAATTTTGTTTGAAAACAGTTTAGATATCAAGAGAAATATGATTTAATACACTATAAATATAATGCATCTCTGGTAAGAAAGCAATTATGGAAAATGAAATTAATAAAGGGAAAGCAATGATCAAGACACTGGGCTAAGCCATAAAAAATTGCTGGATATTTGGATATTAAGGAATTATTTCTAAATTGAATTTAAGGATTTCCAATTATCGCAGATTCCATATTTCGGATTCCAGTTTTAACGCTTGGAATATTGTTCTGACTTTCTGGCTTTTTTGTGACCAGTATGTTTTCGTTCTACCATTCTGGAATCTCGCATCAAGAACATCGCTTTTTTCAAAACAGGTTTGAATTCAAGGTCAGCTTTGACAAGTGCACGAGACATAGCTAATACAATTGCTCCAATTTGACTGGTTTTACCACCACCTTTTACTTTAGCAGTAAAATAAAAATCGGATTTTTTATCAATAATTGTTAATGGAGATAATACAGTATTTAATTCAGAACTACTGATATATTTTTCTTTGATATCGACATCATCGACTGTAGAAATTCCTTTACCTGCAAAAAGTCTAATGGTAGCTGTAGCTGTTTTTCTTCTGCCAAGAGCATAAAAATAGCTATTTTTTTTATTTTTTAATTCTGTCATGTGCTTATTTTATTTCAAGTTTAATTGGATTTTGTGCTTTTTGTTTATATTCTTCATTTTCATAAACAAAAAGATTATTTAAAAATTTTTGAGTTAATTTATTTTGAGGTAACATCCCTTTAACTGCTTTTTCGATAACCCGATTGGGAAATTTATCCAGCATTTCTTCTAAAGTACGTGATTTAAGACCGCCCATATAACCTGAATGACGATAATACATTTTTTTATTTAATTTGGTAGTATGGACGTCAACTAGTTTAGAATTAATAACTACAACTGCATCACCATTGGGCATATTTGTTGTTTTGGTTACTTTATTTTTACCAATTAAAAGCGAAGCAAGTTTAGTGGCTAATTTGCCCAAACGTACTCCTTTGGCATCAATTAAATACCAATTTTTAGTAAGCTCAGCTTTTTTTATTTGTCTTGTCTCCATTGCATAAAGTTAATGATATATTAAATTCCTGATCTTGATTTTGATTTCCCTTGAGTGGAATTGATATCTACTTGATTCTTCACGTTTGTCTGATTAATTGATGGATTAATATTATTCATATCACTTTTAGATTTAACAATCTTCTTTTTCTTGGTAACTTTAGTTTTACCCACATCTTTATATTCATAACCTTTAAGCACGATTTTTACCATCTCAGCGGCATCACCTTTTCTCGGTCCCAAACGATAAACATTGATCAATCCAGTTGGCTGATCTGCAAATCTTTTACGATATACTTCCATTACTTTTCGTATCGCAATTTTATCAAAAAGCTTTACAGCAACAGATTTTTCAGCTAATAACAGATTTTCGCTGCGAGCAGTTGTCATTAGTTTACCAAATTCCTGTACAATCACTTTTGATCTAGCTTTGGTAGTAGTAAGATGCTCGTAAATTACAAAACTATTAAGTAAATTACGAATCACTGTTTTACGATGACCACGATTATTACCTAATTTTGGAACTTTATGTTTGCTATTCATAATTATTTATTTTTCAGATGCAAAACTAATAACTTTTTCTAACATAATATCTTCTAATTCAGTCATTGATTTTTTGCCCATGCCCCGAAAGCTCGTACATTCTTCACGTGTATGGTTTTTTAATTCTTTCAAATCACTTATACCTGAATTAAGTAGAGAATTTGTAAGACGGGTGGAAAGATTTAATTGACTAACAAGAATTTTTTCTTCTTCGACAATTTCCTCTTTTTTCTCTTCCAAAGGAATTTCATTTAAAGAAGAGTCGCCACCAAATAAATCTACTAATTTATTGGCAATTTGATCATAGATTTCTGCTGATTTCAACATAGCTTCGGTAGGAGTAACGGTAGTATTGGTAAACACTTCAATATTAATCTGATCCAAATCTGTATCCTGACCAAAACGTGTATTAACTATTTCTACTTGCACACGTTTTACAGGACTAAAGATTGAATCCAAAGGTAAAACTCCAATTTCCTTACGTCTATTTTCATCAGAATATGCATATCCGATGCCCTGTTCAATTGTCAGAGTCATTTTGAAATCAATATCTTTTGTCAAAGTAGTAATTTCTAATTCCGGATTAACAATTTCCACATCACTTGGAAGCTCAAAGTCTCCAGCCTTTACAACCAGAATTTCTCCTTTTTTTCCTTTTACATGTAATTTTACTTTCTGAGGATCTTCAGAATATAGTCTTACTGCTAATTCTTTTAATTTAAGAAGAATTGCGATAATGTCATCCTGCACTCCATCCATTGAAGAATACTCATGTTTCACACCTTCAATCTCTACTGCTGTAACTGCAGCTCCAGGGATAGCCGACAATAATATTCTGCGTACTGAGTTCCCGATGGTATAACCATAACCTCTTGGTAATGGACCAATTTCAAAAACTCCGTGATCATCAGATTCTTTAATTCTTTTTACTTTAAACTTGTCTAAGCTAATCATGTTTATAAAAAGTTTATAAATAAATTTTATCTTGAATAGAATTCAACTACGAGATTTTCTCTTATTGCCTGATCAATTGTATCTCTAGGAGGTAACATAGTTATTTGTCCATTGTTCAACCAGCTAACTTTATTTAACTTTTTCGTTTCAGCAATAATTAGTTTACTGACCTCTGTTTTAGCAAATTTTGGATCAAACTCAATTGTATCATTTACTGTTAATGTATATGAAGGGATATTAATTCTTTTGCCATTGACAAATATATGACCATGAGAGACAAATTGTCTTGCTTGATTTCTGGATTTAGCATATCCCAATCTGTATGAGACATTATCCAGTCGCATTTCTAATAATTGTAAAAATCGTATTCCAGTATTACCTTTTTCTCTACTGGCCTTTTGATAAATTCTTCTAAACTGTTTTTCCAGTAAACCATAAATACGTTTTAATTTTTGTTTTTCTCTAAATTGAATAGCATAGTTAGATGGTCTACCTTTTTTAGTATTATGCATTCCAGGAGGAAAAGCTCTTTTTTTCCATTTGTCATTGCCAAAAATGTCAAAGTTTTCTCTTCTACTTATTCTCCATTTTGGTCCGCGATATCTTGCCATAAAAAATTAATAATAGATAGTGATAAAATAAATCAGGATCCCCGTGGTTTCTTTCTAGGAGTAGAACCACCATGAGGAATCGGAGTATAATCAGAAATTGATGTAATTTTGAGTCCTGCCGTGCGAATACCTTTCACTGCTGCTTGTCGTCCCATACCTGTACCTTTTACAATAACTGCTGCCTCATGTACTCCATACTTTTGCGCTTTGGCTACTGCATCTTCAGCTGCTTTACTAGCTGCAAAAGCAGTACTTTTTCTAGAACCGGAAAAACCGACAACTCCAGGAGAGCTCCAAGCAAGCACATTACCTTCATAATCAGTTACTGAAATAATAGTATTGTTGTATGTAGAACTAACTGTAATAAGAACTTTAGCTACTTGAACTTTTTTCTTTTTTTTAGCAGCCAGTTTTGAATCCTTGGCTTTTGCCTTAGGTTTAATTTCTTTTTTAACTTTCTTTTCAGGAGTTTTACCCACAGTTATTTAATAAAAAATTGAGATATAAAATTTAAGTTTTTTCTAATTTACGTTTCAAACCACCCACAGCAATATTCTTACCTTTTCTTGTTACAGCATTATTTCTAGTATTTTGACCGCGTACAGGTAATCCCAATTTATGACGGATTCCACGATAACTGCGAATATCTTTAAGACGTTTGATATTGGAAAAAACTTGCTGTTTTAATTCTCCTTCAAGAGTTCGATCTTGCATGGCATTGGAAATCCTTTTCACTTCAGCATCTTTCAAATCTTTGACACGAATGTCAGGATTTACATTGGTCATTACTAAAATCTTTTTAGATGTAGCTAAGCCGATCCCGAAAATATATGTTAAAGCTATTTCAATTCTTTTTTCGTTGGGTAAGTTGATACCGGCGATACGAACCATAAATTTAAATTAATAAATATTACTGTGTTTGATTATGTCTTCTATTACGTTTGCAGTATACTTTCAATCGCTTCTTACCTTTACCATCACGACGTTTAACAGAATAACAGTGTTCACATCTAATTTTTACAGAAGCTTTTTTCTTCATAATTTTAAAATCGATAAGTAATTCTACCTTTTGTTAAATCATATGGCGAGATCTCTACTTCTACTTCATCTCCCACCAATAACTTAATATAATTCATTCGCATTTTTCCGGAAATATGTCCAAATATTTCTTTTTTTTCGCCCTTGATATCAATTTCTACTTTAAACTTTGTCCCAGGTAAGGTCTCAATAATTTTCCCTTTTAGTTTAAATTTCTTTTTTGAATCAAGCATTTGTTGGCAAACGTAAAAAAAATAACTTATACAAGTTATGTTAAGGACATTGTGATTATAGCAAATGCCTTTACAGTATACAACATAAAAACCTGTGTTTCTCTCTATTTTTTTGTTAAAATTTCTGGTTGATTTTTGCTGACCAGAATTGTATGTTCAAAGATTGCCGATCTGCCACCATCAGCTGTCTTGGTAGTCCAATTATCATCTAAAATGATTAATTCTGAAGTACCTTCATTGATCATTGGTTCAATAGCAAAAGTCATACCAGCAGATATTTTAGCCCCTCTACCGGCAGTACCAAAACACGGAATTGAAGGATCTTCATGTAAAGCCCGACCAATGCCATGTCCAGTCATATCTACAATTACACTAAACCCCGCCAGACTCGCTACTGCTTCAATTGCTGCACCAATATCTCCGATATGATTACCTGGTATCGCCTTACTTATTGCAGCTTGCAAAGCTAATTGCGTAATATTCAATAAACTTTCTGCCTGTTCATCAATTTTTCCAACTCCTGCTGTAAAAGCTGAATCAGAAAAAAAATCTTGAAAAACAACCCCCATATCCACACTAATAATTTGTCCTGCTGCCAAAATTTCTGAATCAGTGGGAATGCCATGTACAGCTACATCATCTATCCCGGTGCAAACACTTGCCGGAAAACCATGATAATTCTTAAATGCAGGAATAACCTGATTTTGTTTACAAAGAACCTCAGCCCGACGATTAATATCTCCTGTAGAAATCCCGGGCTTGATCATAGTTTTCAAATCTTCCAAAATATCAGCAAGAATCTTTCCGGCTGTACGCATCTTTTCAATATCTTCTGCTGTTTTAATTTTAATGCTCATGGTTTAATTTGATCGGTGTTCGGTGACCGGTTCTCGGTGATCGGAAAGCATATTTGATGACCGATTACCGGATACCGATTACCGTTTTATTTATACTGATCGTAACTTTTGCTTACTGTCAATGATTTGATCTGCCGAATGGTTTCTAATATCACTCCAATAATAATCAAAATACTAGTACCCCCAATACCACTTAAGATATATAGTGTCTGTCCTTTTTCTGTAAAACGTATCAAACTAGGCAATAATGCTACACCGCCTAAAAATAAACTGCCTACAAAAGTCAATCTTAATAGAATCTGGGTAATATAATTTTCAGTAGCTTTTCCTGGACGAAGCCCGGGAATAAAACCGCCACTTTTCTTTAAATTATCGCTAGTTTCACTGGGTTTAAATGTAACAAAAGTATAAAAATACGCAAAAATAATAATGAAGAAAAAATATAATGCTTCATATGAGACAAAACTTTTTAGATCACCACTAAAATTATTTTTTCCTAAAAATGAAGTGTTAATTTTCGTGGCAAAACTATATAGCCAGGTTCCAGATTTGGTAGCTGCTAATAATAGTTGAGCAATAATCTGAGGAAAAGTTAATATTGCTGATGCAAAAATTACAGGCATGACCCCTGCCTGATTTATCTTCAAAGGCAAAAAACTACTGGACATACCTTCTGCACCTCGGATTCGACGTGCATACTGAATCGGGATCTTTCTATCTGCTTCTGTAATATAGACTACCCAAGCGACTAGAATTACAATTCCGATCAAAATGGCGTATATTAATTTAAAATTTGAATTCCATAAAACATATAAATTACCATCTTTGAGGAGCTGCCAATCTTGACTAATAAATGATAGATCTTTTTTCACAAGACTGGGCAAAGAAGCCAAAATTCCGATGGTCAAAATAATTGAAATACCATTACCAATACCGTATTCTGTAATTAATTCTCCCAGCCACATCAGAATAATACTTCCTGCGGTCAAAGTACCTACCATCACTATCACATCAAAAGCCGAAATATTGGCAGCTACAATATCAACTCCTTGTGTTTGCTGTAAATTTTTTACCACAGTATATATGACATATGCTTGGACCATGGATAAGGGAACAGCGATCATTCTAGTGTATTGATTGATAATTCTTTTTCCGCGTTCACCTTCTTTGGTAAGTTCTTCCAGTTTGGGAATCACAGAGGAAAGCAATTGAATGATAATCGAAGCATTGATATAACCTCCAATTCCAATCGCCACTACAGAAGGACTGTCCAATCTTCCTCCAGTGATTATAGTAAAAATACTATTTAAAGGAGAACCACCGCCAAAAGCATTACTAAAAAGCTTGCTAATATCTACTCCGGGCATGGGTACAGCAGCAAGAACACGATAGACAATAATCAAGGCGATAGTAAATAAAATTTTCTTGCGAATTTCTTTACTTTTTAAAATTTCGATAAAAGAAAATTTTTGGGAAAGTTTGCTGGATTGACGTTTTAGACCACTGATTGGTCTCTTGAATGGAGCAGTAATAGCCTTCTTTACTCGTGTAAAAAAATTAACAATCGATTTCATAAAAGGAACTTTATTGATTGATTAGAATTTTACCACCTTTAGCAGTAATTTTTTCCTCTGCAGCTTTTGATACTGAGAGATTTTCCAGATTTAATTTTTTAGTTAGTTCACCATTACCACAAATTTTAATACTAAAGTTTCCGCTTCCAGGTTTGATTAAACCTTGCTCTACTAATGAAAGCACATCTACTTTACTGCCATCTGCAAAATTATTTAAATCTGAAACATTAATTACAAACTTAGTGATTTTTTGATCAAAATAGCCACGAGAAAAACCTTTTAATTTAGGAACACGTCTTGAAAGTGGCATACTACCTCCTTCAAATCCTGGTCTTGGTGAATGATAACCTGAACGTGACTTTTGACCTTTGGTACCACGACCGGAAGTATGACCACCTTTTTTGGAGCCATATCCTCGACCTACTCTTCGATTTGATTTAGTTGTTACTTTGGATAGTTTGTTTAACATTAGATGTTCTTCGAGAAATTAAATTCTGTAATGCTTCAAATGTAGCATAAACATTGGAAATTGGATTGGATGAACCAATTACTTTGGTCAAAATATCTTGTACTCCAGCAAGTTCTAATACTGCACGTAGAGATCCTCCAGCAATAACTCCAGTTCCAGGAGCAGCTGGTTTTAAAAAAATCTTAGCAGCACCCTTTTTAAATAAAATTTCATGAGGGATAGTCGTGCCTTTTAAAGGAACAATAATAATATTCTTTCGGGCTTTATTAAAAGCTTTTTCTTCAGCTGCTTTGACATCTGCTCCTTTGGCAAGACCTACTCCAACACGACCTTTTTTATCACCAACAACTAATAACACACTAAGTCTCATGCGTTTACCACCTTTGTATACGCGAGTAACTCTTCGGATAGAAACAATTTTTCGATCCAAATTATCAATTTTCTTTTTTACAAATCTTTTTCTAGAACCCATATCTGGTCTGCGTGATCCAAATTTATTTTTTGTTTCAAACTTTTTATCTTCAGTCATTTTTTTAGAAATTAATGTATTAAAAAATTAATCCACCTTCACGAGCACCTTCTGCTAATGCTTTTACTCGTCCATGATATTTATAACCATTGCGGTCAAAAACAATTTCTTTTACCTTTTTAGTTAATGCTTTTTTGGCAATATCCAGACCCACTATTTTTGCTTTTTCAATATTGGTACCCTTAGTAACCTTGATATCGGAAGCACCTGTAATAGTAGTAGCATTGATATCATCAATTAACTGGGCAAATATATGATTATTGGAACGAAAAACATTTAATCTTAATCTTTTTTCATTACCAAAAACTTTCGCGCGCACTCGTTTTTGTCTTCTAATTCTTTTTAATTTTTTTGCTTTTAATTTATCCATTTTAGTTCAATCAAATAAAATTTTAGGCTGCTGCAGATTTACCTGCTTTACGTCGAACATTTTCACCTAAATATCGTATTCCTTTACCTTTATAGGGCTCAGGTTTTCGCAACTGTCTTATTTCTGCGGCAACCTGACCTACTTTTTGTTTATCAAAACCATTTATTATAATATTTGTTTCATCAGGCATAGTAATGGTAATTCCGTCAGGTGCTGTATATTTTACCATATGACTAAAACCCAAACTTAATTCAATCACATTGCCTTTTTGTGCACCACGATAACCCACTCCTTGAATTTCCAAGCGTTTTTCATATCCTGTCATAACTCCCACTACCATATTAGCAATTATGCTGCGATATAAGCCATGAAATGATTTTACAGTTTTTGCTTCTGAACTTCTGGTCACTAATACTTCATCATTATTTACTTGTACATCAATACTTGGTCTAATATCTTCAGTCAATTCCCCTTTAGGACCTTTTACTTTTACAATTTGATTATTATATAAACCACCTTTTTCGACAATAATGGAAATTTTAGCTGGATCAAATTTTATTGGTTGTTTCCCGATTTTTGACATAATATTATTACCAAATTTTACATAAATATTCTCCACCGATTTTTTCAGTAATGGCTTTTTTACCTGACATAATACCAGCTGAAGTTGAAAAAATATTAATACCTAAACCATTCAGAATAGGTTTAATTTCACGGTAACCTTGATAAATGCGAAGTCCAGGTCTAGAAACTCTTTCCAGATGATGAATAATTGGTTTATTATGTTCCAAATATCTCATTTTCATTACAATGTTATTTTGCTTTTCACCAAGTACTGTTTCTACTGAAAAGTCTTCAATATAACCCTCTTCTTTAAGGATTTTTGCAATAGCTTCCAATTTTTGTGATGCAGGTACTGCTACTTCTTTATTTGTTCTTAGAATTGCATTTCTCAGTCTTGTTAGTAAATCTGCGATTGGATCGTTAACCATTTTGAATCAATAAAAATAAAATATTACCATGAACTTTTTCTAAGACCAGGAATATCTCCATCAAGAGCCCTGCGTCTTAAGCACAAACGACAAAGTTTAAAAATTCTATTATAGGCATGCGCACGTCCACAAATCTGACATCTGTTAAATACTCTGGTTGAATATTTTGATTTCACTTTTAATCTTCTTGCTTTTGCTTCCTGCGCTGTTGTTGACATAATTTAAAATAATAATTTAATTTTCTTTCTTTTTAAAAGGCATGCCCAGTTTTTTTAATAAGGCAAATGCTTGTTGATCATTGACACTGGAAGTACAAATAATAACTTGTAGTCCTCTGATTTTAATAATCTTACTGGAATCAACTTCAGGAAAAACTGTATGTTCTTTTATTCCTAGAGCATAATTTCCTCTTTTATCAAATGATCCAAAAGGAACACCACGAAAATCTTTTATGCGAGGTAAAACTATAGAAATCAGACGATCCAAGAAATACCACATCATATCACCACGCAGTGTAACCATAACTCCAATTTTATCACCAACTTTAATTTTAAAATTCGAGATAGCTTTGGATGCTTTGGTGACTACTGGTCTTTGTCCTGCAAGCATAGTAATGTCTTCTGTCAGTTGTTCGATAATACTACCATCATCTTTACCTTCTCCCAATCCAGAATTAATAACAATTTTGGTGATAGTGGGAACAGCCATAATATTTTTAATAGCAAATTCCTTTTGCATTTCAGCTTTTATTCCTTTTTCATATTTTTCTTTTAATCTTGGTTTGTTATCCACATTTTTTACTTTAAAATTGTATTATATTTTTTGGTTATTCTAATTTTTTTATTTGCTTCAAATTTGTAACCTACTCTTGCAGTTTTTTGAGTTTTCGGATCGACAAGCATAATATTGGAAATATGAATAGGTGCTTCTCTAGTAATAATGCCACCTTGTTTATCATCTTTAGTTTTTTTCTGATGTCGCTTTACCATATTGATACCTTCAATTAAAACACGGTCTACCTTTCGAAACACTTCTTTAACAAGTCCTGTTTTATCACGATCTTTTCCGGTTATTACTTTGACTGTATCACCTTTTTTAATTTTCATGATTATAATACTTCCGGTGCTAAACTAATAATTTTGGTAAAACCTTTTTCTTTAAGCTCACGTGCTACTGGACCAAATACACGGGTAGCTTTAGGATCCTTTTTGTCTTTATCAATAAGAACAGCGGCATTATCATCAAAACGAATATATGATCCGTCTTTTCTGCGTAATTCTTTATGTGTCCTGACTACAACAGCATGGACAATATCACCAGCTTTATAATTACTGTTTGGTAAAGCCTTTTTTACAGAAGCACTAACAATTTCGCCAATTGTACCTTTCTTTTGATACATACCGCCTTTTTTACGACCCAATACCTGAATCACCATTATCTCTTTGGCTCCACTATTATCTGCTACTTTTAGTCTAGAAAGTTTTTGAATCATTTCAGCTTACCTTACCGGTAAAATAAAATCTTTTATTTTTACTAATTGGTTTACATTCTGAAAATGTCACCTTATCACCAATTTGAATATCAGCTACTACACAATGCACTGCAAACTTCTTATGTTTTGTAATAATTTTTGTATATAATGGATGTTGAAATTTTCTTTCAACTTTAACAATCAATGTATTGGTTGCTTTATTACTTACCACAATACCTTGAAACTTCTTCTTTACCTTTTTAGTTGTAGTTGTTGTCTCTTTAGTCATTTTTTTATATTAATGCTTGAATTTATTCAGCTTTTTTTGCTGCTTTTTCCTTTATTTCCTCTCCTGGTTTTTCAATAATTTGAGGTTTTAAAGGGTCATTTAAAATTGTTTTGATTCTGGCAATTTCTTTACGTTTTTTTCTAACGATTGTAAAATCTTTTATTTCTCCAATTTTAATATCAAATTTAGTATTGAGAACTTCCTTTTCTAAATTTAATAATCTTTCTTGTAACTTTTCGTTTGTAAATTTTTTTAATTGTAATGGTTTCATTAAATAGTTTTTGTAACAATTCTAGTTAAAATCGGTAATTTTTGAGCTGCTTTATTTAATGCATGTCTGGCAATTTCTTCATCTACTCCACCAAGTTCAAAAATAATTCTACCTGGTTTGACAACTGCCACATATCCTTCTACATCACCTTTTCCTTTACCCATTCGAACTTCAGCTGGTTTTTTAGTATAAGGTAAATTGGGAAAAATTGAAATCCATAATTTTCCTTTTCTCTTCATTTCTTTGACAATTGCTTTACGTGCAGCTTCGATTTGTCTGGAATTGATCCAGTGACGGGTAGTGGACTGTAAACCGAACTCACCACGAGTCAAAATAATCCCTCTGGTAGCATCACCTTTCATCCTACCTCTAAATGCTTTTCTAAATTTTAATTTTTTTGGTTGTAACATGTTCTATGTGTTAAATTTATTTTTCTTCATCCATGGTAGATTTCTCACCTAAGTTCACCCAAACTTTGATGCCATGTTTACCTGCATTTGGTACTTGTGCTTCTACGAAAGAATAATCAATATTGGCACGAAGTGTTTGTAAAGGTACATTACCCCATTGAAATTTTTCTGTTCTTGCAATTTCAGCTCCTTTGATCCGACCGCTGACCCAAATTTTGATTCCTTTTACTTCGCCACTTTGTTTAGCAGCTTCCATTTCACGAATCACTGCAAATTTTGGTACAATTCTACGGACTAATTGAGCCTTGATATTATCTGCTATCAGTCTGGCTCGCGCTTCAGGCTTTTTTATTTCAAATATTTTCAATTCCACCTGACCTTTCATCATTTTATTTAACATCTTTTTTAATTCTTCAATACCAGCACCACCTCTTCCAATCACAACTCCTGGTCTAGCCACATTTACTTCAATCATAATCTTGTTCATTGATCTTTTGATCAGGACATTATCTACACCGGCATTTTGTAATTTCCCGCGAACAAAATCTCTTACTTTAATATCTTCTAGGAGTAAGTTACCAAAGTCAGCTTTAGGTGCATACCAAAAGGAATTCCATCCTTTATTTACACCGATTCTTATTCCTCTTGGATTAACTTTATGACCCATATTTATTTATTAACTTTAGATTTAGATGTAGAAATAACTTTCTTTTCATTTGGTTTTTCTATTTTCTTTTTCACAACTTTTTCTTTATTTACTTTAGATTTTTCTACTGATGTTTTTGTTTTTTTAGCTTCTAATTCTGAAGGTACTGCCACTCCAATTACAATATGAGAATTTCTTTTTAATATCTGATGATATCGTCCTCTAGAAATTGCTCGACCTCTTTTAAAAACTGGTGCTTCATCTACATAAGCTTCTTGAATTATTAGTTTCGTTTTATCTAATTCATTATTATACACTGCATTGCGAATGGCTGAATTTAAAACTTTCAAAACATACGCTGCTGAATATAAATTGGTAAACTTTAAAATATCCAATGCTGCTACTGCATTTCTGCCACGAATTAAATTTACAATTAAACGTAATTTGCGTGGTGTTTTCCTCACATATTTTGCTTTAGCGTAAATGACTGTTTGCATTTTATCGTAATTTAAAGAAAATTAATCATGTAATACTCTACCGACTGTACCTGTTGTTTTTCCAATTTTACCTTTTCTACTATGACCCAAGAACTTTCTAGTAATTGAAAACTCTCCTAATTTATGACCTACCATCGATTCAGTTACAAAAACTTTAATAAAAATCTTGCCATTATGCACTTCAAATGTAGTACCTACCATTTCTGGTGAAATAGAACAACGTCTTGACCAGGTTTTAATTATTCTGCTGCTACCATTATTCTTCAGTACCTTACTTAATAATTTTTCATCCACATAGGGTCCTTTTTTACTTGATCGTGACATAGTTATTTTTTAAATAATTGTTTTATACTTTTTAGATTTTCGTCCTTTCTTATTTGGACGTCGATGAATAATATATTTATTCGTTACTTTATTATTTCTAGTTCTAGTACCTTGACGATTGCCCCAAGGATCTTGAGCAGGACCTCCAGGACCGTGACGACCTGATTTACCTTGTCCATCACCATGAGGATGCTTTCCTCCACTTTGAGCTACACCGCGAACAGTTGGTTTGATACCCATTTTTCTTTTACGACCTGCTTTTCCAATTTTTACATTCTTAATATCGGCATTGCCAACGTTACCAATTGTAGCATAACATTCTTCTCTGACCACACGAATTTCTCCACTAGGCATTTTTAATTGAATATATCCTTTGGTACCACCTTGAATTTGAATACTTGTCCCAGCTGATCTTCCTAGCACTCCACCTTGTCCTTTAATCATCTCTACATTATGTACAAAAGAACCAGAAGGAACTTTTTTGAGAGGCATGGCATTGCCAAGTCTTACAGGTACTTCCGGACCGGAAATCACTTTATTGCCTACCACTAATCCATCAGGAGCAATAATGTATCGTCTTTCACCATCAGCATACTTTAATAAAGCAATATTAGATGTACGATTGGGATCATAATGAATCGCTTCAACAGTAGCAGGTACATCCAATTTATCACGTTTAAAATCAATGATCCGATACATTCTTTGTACTCGACCACCTTTATGTCTCACAGTAATTCTGCCATTGGAATTTACACCGGCATCATATTTTACAGATTTTAATAACCTTTTTACTGGTTTTACATTTTTAGTTATTTCCTTACTATAGTCTACAAGAATAGTGTGACGTCTAGTAGGTGTTGTAGGTTTTAATACTTTTAGTGCCATTCTTATTTAATATCAAAAATCTTAATTGAATCGCCTTTTTTTAATTGAATAATAGCTTTTTTTGTATTCTTTCTTACTCCTTTTATTCTATTCTTCCCAAATTTAACTTTTTTACCCATACTATTAATTATCTTAATACTTAATACTTTTACGTTAAACTTTTCAGCAACAGCTTTACCAATCAAAATCTTTTCAGAACTAGTACTCACCATGAAAGTATATTTACCCATCTGGTTTGCTAATTTCAATGTTTTTTCAGTTATGATTGGTCTAATTAAAACTGCTTTCATTTGCTTACTCCTTCCTTTGCTATCTCCCAGTTTTTGTTGATGATGGGCAAAGCTTTTTCTAAAATAATGATGTAATCAGAATTTAAAATACTATATACATTTAATTCTGCTACTATTGTTGTTTTATTATTCTTTAAATTAGCAGCTGCTTTAACTAATAATTGATTTTTTTCAGCTTGGACAATTAAAATCTTTTTATATTCTTTTAAATCCAAAAATAGTTTACTTAATTCTTTTGTTGCTTGTTTAGCTTTTACTTCAATATCCTCAAATACTACAATTTTCTTCAGAGCTATCTGATATGAAAAAGCGGAACAAATAGCTGCTTTACGCATTTTTTTGGATAAAGTACCTTTATAATTTCTGGTATTTTTAGGTCCAAAAGTTACTCCACCTTTTCTCCAGATAGGACTTCTAGTAGATCCGTGTCTGGCTCTACCTGTACCTTTTTGTCGCCATGGTTTTCTACCGCCACCACTTACATCACCACGATCTTTTGTATGAGCATTTGTTTCTCTTTGATTGTTTAAATATACATATACAGCCTGATTCAACAAAGCTTCATTTACTTCAGTTTTAAAAATACTATCCACTAAAGTAACTTTTTTTTCTGACTTTTTCCCGTTTTTATCAAATAAACTTACTTGCATGTTAATTTTTGATGATAACTAATGAACCTTTATTACCTGGTACTGCACCTTTCAGAGCAATATAATTATTTTCTAAATCAATTAAAGCTACTTTAAGATTTTTAACTGTTTTAAGCTCATTACCCATATGACCACCCATTTTCTTACCTTTATTAATTCTCCCTGGAGTTGTACCGGAACCGATGGAACCAGGAGCTCTCATCCGATCAGATTGACCGTGTGTTCTAGAGCCACCATGAAATCCCCAGCGCTTCACTACTCCTTGAAATCCTTTTCCCTTGGTAATGCCAGATACAGCAACCTTTTGATCTAAAGCAAATCCTGTTAAATCTATCTTTTGACCAGTTTTTATAGTTTCGTCAATTTTATCTACTCGAAATTCCTGAACATATTTTGGAACAAAGCCAAGTTCTTTATATTTATTTGTTTCAGGTTTATTTGGTTTATTCTTTTTTCCAAAAGCTAAAATAATCGCATTATATCCATCTTTTGCTTCTATTCTCACTCCAGCATAAAAAACTTCTGCAGTATCAATAATTGTAACAGGTACTACAGAACCATCTGTGCTATAGAGTTGTGTCATTTCTTTTTTTATTCCCAAAATGATACTCATATCTTTTATTCAAAAAAATAACGAAGATATACTTCGTTTTAAAATTATTTAAACTAAACAAAGTAACTTTCCAATTTCATCTGTTTAAATTTAAAACAGATATTGGTAGTATTAACATATTAAATTTTTTACTTAATCTCAATCCAAACTCCAGCAGCAAGCTGAAGATGAGTAAGAGAATCTATGGTTTTACTAGTAGGTTCTACGATTTCGATCAGTCTTTTATGTGTTTTTAATTCAAAATGCTCTTTGGATTTAGCATCTACGTGTGGTCCTTTGTGTACAGTATATTTTCTGGTTTTGGTAGGTAAAGGAATTGGTCCCAAAGTTTTCGCACCAGTTCTTACTGTGGTATCGATAATTTGTTCTGCTGCTTTATCTACAACTTTACTATCGTATCCTTTAATTTTAATTCTAATTTTCTGCATCTTTCAAAGAGCTGATTAATTATAAAAAATTTAGGAGACTAATTTTATTTAGTCTCCTATTTTGTATTAAACTTACTTGATAATTTTAGTAACCACTCCTGCTCCTACTGTTTTACCACCTTCTCTAATTGCAAATCTCATTTTTTCCTCAATAGCAGTCGGTGTTACTAACTTCACAATAAACTTAGCATTATCACCGGGCATAACCATTTCTGTACCTTCTGGAAGAGTAGCCTCACCAGTAATGTCAGCTGTTTTGATATAGAACTGTGGTTTATATCCTGTGAAAAATGCTGTGTGACGACCGCCTTCTTCTTTACTAAGGATGTAAGCTTCAACTTCAAATTCTGTATGTGGCTTGATAGAACCAGATTTAGCAAGAATTTGACCGCGTAAAACTTCTTCTCTTTTGACACCACGAAGTAATAAGCCTACATTATCACCAGCTTGACCATAGTCCAATGTTTTATTGAACATTTCCACTCCGGTAACTGTAACCTGCTTAATATCTTCCATCAATCCAACCTGATCTACTACTTCACCTGTTTTTACCTTACCACGATCAATTCTACCTGTAGCTACTGTACCACGACCTTCAATGGAGAATACATCTTCAACTGCCATTAAAAATGGTTTATCAATATCACGAACTGGTTCTGGAATTTCTGTATCCAAAGCATCCATGAGTTCCTGCATTGTCTTATCGCCTTCTTCACCACCTTCTAAACCTTTGAGCGCACTTCCTTTGATAATTTTAATTTTATCACCAGGATATTGGTATTTTTTCAAAATATCACGGATTTCTTCTTCTACGAGCATCAAAAGCTCTTCATCCATATTGTCATCAAATACGTTTACAAAGACTACGATATAATCAACTCCTACCTGACGGGCTAAAATCACATGTTCTTTGGTCTGAGGCATCGGGCCATCAGCTGCACTGACGACGAGGATAGCACCATCCATTTGAGCTGCACCAGTGATCATGTTTTTGATGTAATCTTTATGACCTGGACAGTCAATATGAGCATAATGTCTGGTAGCTGATTCATATTCTACATGAGAAGACTGTACTGTAACAATTTTATTCTTATCACGAACAACTCCACCTTTTGCAATTTCTGCATAACCTTTTTCTGAAGCACCATAACCTTTTCTTTTTGCAAATGCAATTAATGCTGCTGTAAGTGTAGTCTTACCATGATCAATATGACCTAAAGTTCCCACATTGATATGTGGCTTTTTTCTATCATATACCTTAGTTGCCATGTTTTTATATTAAAATAAATAATGTATATATTTGCTAGCTTACTGGGCAGCAAACTAAAAAATTATATTTATTGAAAAAAGGCAATAAATATAAAGAAGAACAAATAGTTTTTCTGAACTCTCTTTATATCAAATTTCTTGCTTAAGTGCAATATGAATTAAGTATTTTTTTTACTTTTTAATACCTAATGCTTCAGAAACTAAACCTTCAGGAACTTTTTCATAATGATCAAACTCCATAATTGGAGTAGCCTTGCCTTTGGTAAGAGAACGCATTTCACCAACATAACCAAATAACTTGGATAATGGAACCAGTGCTGTAATGAGCTGTGACTTACCTTTGGGCTGCATGCCTTTGATCATACCACGTTTGGATGAAAGTGATCCAGTCACATCTCCAGTAAATTCATCAGGAGTGGAAACATCTACTTTCATAATTGGCTCTAACAAAATTGGTTTAGCTAATCTCATCGCAGCCTTAAATGCTTTGGAACCACAAATTCTAAATGTATCGGTATTGGAGTCCACTTCATGATAGGATCCATCAATTAAAGTCACCTGGATATCTACTACAGGAAATCCACCAAGTACACCACTTTTGAGAGTCTGCTGAATTCCTTTATCGACAGAAGGAATAAATTCAGTAGGAATAGATCCTCCTTTAATTGCATTAACAAATTTATAACCTTCACCTTGTTTTAATGGTTCCATTACAATGACAATATCAGCAAATTGTCCAGCACCTCCTGTTTGTTTTTTATGAATTTCCCGATGCTCGACTTTTTGACTGACAGTTTCTTTGTATGCTACTTGTGGCTCACCTGCTGTAACTTCAATACCATATGTACGCTTCATAATATCCATCTTAATATCCAGGTGGAGTTCTCCCATTCCGGAAATAATAGTTTGTCCGGTTTCGACATTGGTCTCAGCTTTGAAAGTAGGATCTTCCTGCATTAATTTCCGTAAAGCCTCTCCCATCTTTTCCTGATCAGACTTGGTTTTAGGCTCAATTGCTAGACTAACTACAGCATCTGGAAAATCAATACTTTCCAGGACAACTGGATGATCTTTATCACAAATTGTGTTTCCAGTATATGATTCCTTAAGTCCCACAATACCGACAATATCACCAGCTCTGGCTGCAGAAATATCTTCACGGTCATTGGCATGCATGAGAAGTACACGACCAATACGCTCTTTTTTGTCTCTGGAACTATTGAAAACGAAACTACCTGCATTTAATGTACCGGAATAAATTCTCACAAAAGTAAGCTGACCGACATGAGGATCTACTGCTACTTTAAAAACTAAGCCAATAAATGGATTGCTATCCTTGGCCTCGAAATTTTGAATTTCTCTAGTATCGGGATTGATCCCAATTACTTTTCCTACATGTTCCTGAATTTCATCTTTTTCTTTATCTTCATAGCGATAAACTTTTTGAAAAGGAGAAGGCAAATATCGACAAACATTATCCAAAATAATTTTGGTATCTGCCATTCGTGAATCTCCCCCCATTACTGGAAAAATTTTTCTAGCTAAAGTATGAATACGAATAGCAGTATAAATTTCATTAATTTCTAAAACACCATCTTCTAAATATTTTTCCATCAATTGATCATCAGCTTCAGCAACTTTTTCTACAAGTTCTTCATGTAGTTCGTCGACCCTTGCTTTGATGTCCTGAGGAATTTCCACTTCTTTGAAATCTTGTTTTTCTTCATCTGCATATTCATAGGCAATCATTGTAACCAAATCAATATATCCCTTTAAATAATGTTCTTTACCAAGTGGATATGTAATTGCTACAGCATGAGGATTTAGTTCATCTTGAATTGATTTTAAACTCATTTCAAAATCACCACCAATCAGATTTAATTTATTGATAAAACAAAGTCTCGGTACATTATATTTATCTGCCTGCCCCCAAACTTTGCTAGATTGTGGCTCTACGCCCATCTTGCCATCAAAAACAACTACAGCACCATCAAGCACTCGCAGTGAACGTTCAACTTCTGCAGTAAAGTCAACATGCCCTGGTGTATCAATGATATTAATCCGATGTAAAACCTCATTTAATGTCCAAAAGCAAGTAGTGGCTGCAGACTGAATAGTGATTCCACGTTCTTTTTCCTGATCCATGAAATCCATATCAGCAGCACCATCGTGTACTTCACCAATGTTATGTTTCTTTCCAGTATAGTAAAGGATTCTTTCTGTAGTGGTAGTTTTACCAGCATCTACATGAGCAATGATCCCGATATTACGGTAATTCTGCAAATCTTTGACTGCAGAATAGTCAATCTTATTAGCCATTTTGACAAAATGAAAATAATTAAAGTATTTTTGGAATTTTACATGAAAAAAATTTTTGCAGCAAACAAATTACTACTTTCAATGTAAAAGCAAAACAATCTTATTAAATTTTACCCAAAAAGTAAATAGAGATTCAGGCTTAATGTAAGAGAATGATGAATTAAAGTAATTCCAGCCATAGGCTGGTAAGCCTTTGGCTTAAAAAGATTAAAAATATTAACAAATTAACGGGTTAACAAAATTAAAGACTAAAAATTAACAGATTAACTGATTAATAATTAAGAATGTAAATTGGTTTAATTCGTCATCAGCGGATTAGGGAAATCTGAATTTTACTTTCAGCATAAATTGCCGTTAATTTCAAACGTTTAAATTCTGTCTGGCAAATGGTGTAGCCAGTATTTGCAGTAGTCCCATGTAAGGGATCAAAAGGCATAACATCAAGATACTCAGCTGTCAGCTGTTTTTGAAGATCAATTGTAGTTTTCCCAGTACCGATTACTTGTGGTTGATCACAACCCGGTATACTCAATGCTTTCACCAAATCATTCCCGGTGCTTACCTGATAAATGGTAATTGCATCCATTACTTGCTTGAGTTGATTCATCCTGACAACGTCTCTGGAATCAGCGAAGATCTTACCTGGATTAATTTTCCACCATAACAATACCCAGACAAATACAACAACCAAAATCAAGCGCAAATACTTGGAATAATTCAAGTGTGAAAATGGTAAAGCTGATTGGTTAAAAAATGATATGCGTTCCATATTTGGTAGCTGGTAGCTGGTAGCTGGTAGCTGGTAAATAAATTGTAACTAAACTAAATACTTTTTCAAATTTCGTTCTCCTTCTTCCGAGTTTCGAGTTTCGAGCAATTCAATTTCCAATCAATAATCCTCCCAGGTAGTAATCACTGATAACGGATTTACGGTGGCAATTATCACTCTCACTTTCCTCGTTGCCTGGTTATATGTTGCTGTAGTTAAAATCGTTCTATTTGTATTACCCGAACCAGAAATAATTTCAATTTTACAAGTGCCATTACCAATTGTTAAATTTTCATTACCGGTATAGGTTAAGTCTGCTTTTACTTTACTGACTGCAACTTCTGCACACGACTCAGCAAGATGCCTGGCATACATCGAATCACGGACTGCTTTATGAGTTACCCCCTGCTCTATCGAAACAATTAATACAGTGCTAAGAATAGCTGCAGAAACAATACAGAGAATTAATACTGTAGTAATTGTCGCAAATCCTTTTAAGTTATCTGAGCGTCGCACTATCATAAAAAGTTTTTTGATATCTTAATTGACTTTTATTATCTGGATTGACATATGTTAGTGTAAACTGATATTTGATACTCCCCTTAGAATTAGTAATACCCACATTAGTAAAGCTAAGCGCACTAACTTGGACTCGATTAGAATTGAGGATCACATATGCACTTGGGCCTTCTTTGATTTGTAAATTAGTGCCTGACAAATTGATTATCGTGGGATTAAGACCAACTACTGTGGAAGCAAGCTGAGCATTGGGCAAAGTCAAGGCAGCTCCAGGAATCGAAACTGCATTTGCATCGCGCATCGCCTGATTGAGGATGAGGATAATTTGCATACCTTCCTGATTCACTTCCGAAATTGCTTTATTTTTCATATTGGCATTAAGGAGGAGATTAAAATATAAAGTAATCGCCACCATAAATAAAGCAACAATACCCAAATTCAAGAGAACTTCGATCAGGGAAAACGCTTTAAAATTTTTTACACTAACTTTAAACATTAATTTGGTTTAAAAACCTGTAAGGAACTATTACCACCTGTATTTCCAATACCTAAAACTTTATCAGCAACTGGTAAATAGTCTAATCCAAAAAGAGTTGTATTATTAAGTCCAATTACAAGAGAAGGTGATGCCGGAGTAGCAACATTATATACTGCAAACTGTTTTGTCCCTGTGCTGGAAGCAACAAAAAGGTATTTTAAAGTATCGACATAATCCATTTCATATACTATAGTCCCATGAATCATGGTAGCAACTTCTGTAAAAGTAGTCGCTGTAGGCAACGTCACGACACGAATATTGCCAGTTCCAGAATAATATACAAACAAGCTGCCATTACCATAAGCAAGGTGAGTAGCTGTATTATTGCCAGAAAGATCAAAATCGGTTAACCAGACTGGATTAGTAGTTAAAATATTAGTGATATTATAAACTACAATTTCTCTGGTAGTAGTAGATGTAGCGATATATAAATAATTACCATTGATATAGACATCATTAGCTGCAATATTTAAATTGGTAATTTCTCTTATTAAAACAGGTGAATTTTTGGTAGCTACATTAATAAATGCCACTTCGTTAGTACCACCATTATTTTGCCTCCCGACCGCCACAATATTGCCACTGACGCTTATCCTAGTTGGATCTGTACTTCCCGCCAAATCAACCGTACCAATTAAGGCAGCTGCAGTAGGAGTAGACAAATTTATTACCATGAATTCACTAGCATTGGCACTGCTAGTAACATATGCATAATTGCCGTCAAGATATAAATCAATTAATGTCGCAGGTAGTGCTAAAGATGATGCAACTGTAATGGCGGCTGGATTAGAATAATTGTAAACAACAAAATTAGTTGCTCCTGAGCCATAAATTACTACAGCATAGGTAGTCCCTAAAGCTCTTACAGAAACCGGCGTAGCTGTGCTGACATTGGTCGTCCATTCTCTGGTAGCTAGAGCCCAATTTCCAGCAACAGCAACAGATCTTTTCCAATTAGTTAAATATTTTACTAATGTCACAGTTTTGGTTTGCGTACCATTCACCCAACTGACCTGACTGGTTACTTGTTTAGTATTAAGATCAGGTCCATTGGCAATAGTTAATTTGCGTGTGTAGCCATAGATGGTTTCTGCTCCACTGACGAGACCCCAAGTATTACCAGAAGTAGTAATATGAAAATCGCCATTGGTGAGAGTTGCGAAATTAGGTTCTGAAATATTGGATACAGCTTCGATATTTTCATTTGCCAGATAATTTGCAGAAATATTTTTTGATTGATCAGCAGTACTTTGCACGCCATAAGCTAAAGCAGAAGCAACTCCCAAAGAAAGCAGCGCAAAAATGGAAATTGCTAATAATACTTCAATTGAACTAAAACCTGCTGTAATTTTATTGATATTGAATCTGACTTTTGCCATTTAAGGTGATCTGTGTATTTAAACTATTAACATTAAAAGTAATCGAACCTGTTTGCGAAGGTAAACCATAAAGCCGTGAAAAAGTAATATCATTGATTCCACCTATCGTTGTTGTTCTTGGAAAGGAATATAACTGATCCTCAGTAGTATCCCTGGTCGCATAGGTTGTTCCTTTAAATAATGTCACTCCACTCGTTGTCAGATGTACCCCCCAATTCGTATCACCATATGAAGCATCCGAAAGCGTCACTGCTGTTCTGATTGCCTGAGCTGTGAGCGTGACAGCAGCATCCAAATCGACTCTATTTTGATAATTTACATATGCCGGCAGAGTAAAACTGAGCATAATCACAAATAAACTGATGGTTAACAGGATTTCAACTAAGGTAAATGCTTTTAAACGAAATGATTTGCTCATTGGTTGAAACGGTGATCGGTGACCGGTCATCGGTGATCGGAAATAAAATGTCGTAACTCGATGCTTCTAGCTAGTTAATCTTTAATCTTTAATCTTTAATATTTAATATTTAATCTTTAATTTTGTTAACCCGTTAATTTGTTAATCTTTTTAATTTCTTGATTCTAAACCCCAGATTCAAATATTTTTTATATTCTTATATTCCTAGATTCTTTTATTCCTATATTCTTGATCTTCTCTCCAAATTGCAATTTGCAAGTTTCAAATTTCATTTCTTCAAGTCATCTCAGTAATATTTCCTACCAAACTATAGATCGGTAGAATTACTGATAACGCTACAAATAAAACACCCACCCAGACTAATAACAACAAAATCGGCTCAAATATAACTTCCACATTCTTCAAAGTAATTTCACTCTTTTTCTCATATATTTTACCAACTTTTTTAGCACTTTCAGCTAACGTACCCGTATTAAAGCCATTAATTAACATTTGCCTGGGATAGGTAGGAATGTAAGCATCCAAATTTTCAATTATAAAAAATGCCGCACTAAAATTTTTACCAGCAGCAATTTCCGCACTTAATATTTGATAAATTTTTTGATACTTCACGTATTCGGTGGAATCAGCCAATAACGAAAATGCTTCTGGGACACTAATACCACTTTGTACCAAATTACTAAATATTAGTCCAAGTCTACTTAATTCTACTTGTTTAATCATTTCCCCTATTCCTGGAAATCGCAAAGTTATTGCTTGACCGATAAACTTAGTTTTACGAAAAATAAAAAGGAAATAAATAATCAATAACAGACTGGAAATAAAGATCGTACTAAAAAGTATGCCATAATGTCCCATAAAATTACCAAGCCAAATCATAACTCTGGTAGGCAAAGGTAATTTTGTATTAAAACTGGAATAAACAGCAGAAAGTCTGGGAAGAATGAAAATACCAATCACATTCACAACAATTATCATTAGGAAGAAAACAATACCTGGATAAAGACTAGCTGATTTAATTTTTGCTTTAAATTCACGATCTTTACGAATTTGATCCAGAACAACTTCTAAATTTTTCCCTAGCGTACCGGAAATTTCGCCGATTTTAATCAATGCTAACGCCTGCCGATTAAGAATTTTGCTTTCTTCAATAATTTTCCAGAAAGGGATACCATTATCCAGATTAATCAACATATTATTTAAAAAAGCTTTTTCAGATTTAGACTTGGAAACTTTAATTAAATCTTCTAAAACTCTTTGGATATTGATATTAGCAGAAAGCATCACACCAATATTTTCAAAAAGCTGCAACCGGTTTATATTCGTACCAATTTCAGTAGTAAATAATTTAGTGATACTAATTTTTTTTTTGGTTTTTATTTTATTCATGCTTTAACGATTTCTTCTTGATAGGAGTTGAGCGAGCTTTTAATTCATTGGCAAAGGAAATGGGAGCAACACGTATCAATTCATTTATTGTAGTGTTACCAGCTTTGACTTTTTCCATCCCATCTTCAAAAAATGACTTCGATCCTTGTGATACTGCCATTTTCCAAATGTCTTTAGCATCCTGATTAGCCATAATCATATCCATAATTTCCTCGGTAATCAAAATCACTTCGAAGATGCCAATTCTTCCGCGAAACCCTGTATTATTACAAAATTTACAGCCTTTTCCTTCAAATAAACGCACAGTCTCACCACTAAAAAATGCCTGAGAATCAGCAAATAGTTTTTCTAATGCTGCAGCACTATATTCTTTACTAGTACGACAATGCTCACAGATTTTACGAACCAGGCGCTGTGCCACAATGATATTTAAGGTTGATGCCAATAAAAATGGTTCGATCCCCATATCCATGAGACGAGGAATTGCAGAAGCAGCATCATTGGCATGAAAAGTAGAGAGTAATAAATGTCCGGTCAGAGCAGCATTGATTGAAATTTCAGCAGTTTCCTGATCACGAATTTCACCCACTAAAATAATATCCGGATCCTGTCGCACAATCGAACGTAACCCTCTAGCAAAAGTAACATTATTGAATTGGTCGACCTGAATTTGGTTGATCCCTTTCATGCGGTACTCGACTGGATCTTCAATGGTAGTAATATTGACCCGGGGATTTTGTAAACGCTTTATTAAAGAATAGAGTGTGGTTGTTTTACCAGAACCAGTTGGACCGGTCGTTAAAATCATCCCGGTAGTTTTCTGGGTGGCTTTGACAATTAATTCTTCTAATTCTTTGGAAAAGCCAAGTTCTTCAAGACTTAACTTACTAGCATAATCTGAAAGCAACCGTAAGACAATTTTTTCACCTTCAATTGTCGGTGTGATCGAGACACGTAAGTCGACATTTTGGTCACCGGCGAGAAAACGTACTGCGCCATCCTGTGGTGAGAAATGCTGATCAATCCGAATATCAGCCATAATTTTGATTCGATTTAAGATATTTTCATACAAATCTTTTTCCAGCTCCAAGATCTCATGTAACACACCATCAATCCGAAAACGTAAGAGAATGAAGTCCGGTAACGGTTCAAAATGAACATCTGATGCTCTTTGAGCAATTGCCTCCTTGAGAATTTCATTAATTAATTCACTGGTATATCGTTCTTTTGATTCTAAAATCTTTTTCAAACGCTCACCAATCGGTTTACGATAATTCGTGAGAACACTTGCTATATCTTCTTCAACAGAATAATTGATAGTTAATTGTTTGTCGGGAAAAACAGTAAGTAAAGCCTCCTTCAACTCAGCCAGCTGATCAGGATGAGCGGTAGTCAATGTAACCTGTTGCTTGACTTCGGAAAGAAATATTACCTTAAACTTTAAAGCAATATCTTCAGGAATGCGTAAGAGATTTTCAGGATTAATTTGGGTCGAATTTAAATCAAAATATTTTACATGATAAAATTCACTAAGGGCTTGTCCTAAAAGATCCTTTGTTAAAAATTGTTCAGAGAGAAGATAGTCTGCAATATTTTCTTCTGAAGCTTGTTCAGTAATAAGTTTAGCGTCAGCTTCGCTAAGAAACTTTTGCTTTAGTAAAAGAGCGAGCAGCTCATTCTTTTTTATTTTCATGGAGCAGTGCAGTGTTGATATAAGTTACGAGATCTGAGAGTTGGATATTAGATTTAATAAAATAATCCCTCGCTCCATATTTCTTCACCTTTATCACATCCTCTTCCTGACTGAGATTGGAAAGTACTACTACATTTGATTTTATCCCTTTTTGCTGCATCTGTTGCAAGATTTCAAAACCATCCATTTTCGGTAAAATCAGATCTAACAGTATGAAATCATAATGATTAGCAATAATCTTATCCATGCCTTCACGACCATCTGCAGCACTATCAATTTCGAAATTGGTCTGGGAAAGCTTCAGTACCATGGCATGACGTAAAGCCTGTTCATCTTCTACAATCAGGATTTTCTTGCGTTTCCCGCTTTTTGTAATATTATCCAAGGAATTTATTGATTAACTATTTATCATCTTACTGAATATTTCTCTATATAACAAGATCTGAGATATATTTTTCAAAGAAAAGTAGAGGAAGAGTATCATGTAGAAAAAATAGCTGGTAGCTGGTAGCTGGTAGCTGGTAGCTGGTAGCTTGTAGCTTGTAGCTTGTAGCTTGTAGCTTGTAGCTTGTAGCTTGTAGCAAATTGTAACTGAACTATTACCGATGTCAAATTGCCTACACGTCATTCCGGAAGTTAGATTTTCTTAGCCTAATAACTGAAAAACATTATTCTTACTAATTTCAGTATTTTAAAAAGATTTGAATAGAATAATACCGGATTTTAGTTTAATTTTGTGAAATGTTGAACATTAATTGAACTTATTCGGTAACTATCCAGAATCTAACGATACACTACGTAATAACTACCGATTCCTGATTCCTAGATTCCTTTATTCTTAGATTCTTCTAGCTAATATCTCTTAACTTTTTTCAATTTTTGCTCCAATTTGCAAATTCCAGATTCCGGATTCCCGATTCCAGTTTCCAAAAATATATTTTTCTTTCTGACAATTCCTGATATAATCTGACAAATATAGTAACTGAATATGAAAACACCCTGGTATCAGGAAATTTTTAATTCGATTGATAAGTACCTTGCTACTAATCTTCCTGTGCAATTGATCTATTTCCCTTCTACCGGTATCACCTCAGCTTTAAACAAGGCCGGCGAAGAATCACGCAAGCAGCATCTTAAAAAAAAGCTTTTCATTATTGATTTTCGGGCGACTAAATTTGATAGTGATCCCGATACCAACAAAATTGAGTTCTTCAGAATTATTAAGGAACATATTGAACAGCAATTAACAAACAAAATGCCTGAAAACAAGGAAATTTCCTCTTATCAATATTTTGAAAATCTTTTTAATGAACGGATCCAGGCTGGCAATAAAGTAATAATAAATTTGCAGCATATTCTCGTCTCAGAGGTTTACAAAGTACCTCAATTCAATGATTTTTTACTATTTCTCGATCGGCAGAGAGAAATCACTCAAGGAAAATTAAATTTTCTCATCACAGAAACATTTCCTTTTAAATTTGAGTCTGGAAATTTCCCGGTACCCTTGATTACCAAGTATTTCAATTACTATTCCGAAGAAAGACTAAATGAAACTGTTAGTAATGATATACTGCCTGAATTTGGAATCAAATTTGATGCCAAAGATGTAGAATATCTGATTGATATTTCTGGAGGTCTGGTAACGATAATTAAGTCACTGATTAGAGATTTAATCATCCTGGATCGAGAACTAGAGTACCTGGACGAGGTAGTTTTTGATCAGGCATTTTTTGAAAAATTTGAAAACGTCAAAACTGCACTCGAGCGCATAATTCAACATGCGGAACCACAACTCATCCAGGCTTTACTGGCAATTATTGAAAAGCAGACTGATTTAATTAAACCTGAGGTATTTAGTTGTCTGATTGCCGAAGGTATCTTTGATGTGGAAAAACAGAAAATTCGGGGAGAAATCCTGCCTGCGTTTCTCCACCTTTATGTCTTACATAAGTTCAAAAAGCTACCGGTTTCGAAAGTAATGATCGAAAGAGAAGCAAGCAATTCTGAAGACTTATTTTACGAAATTACCCCCAAAATTAAAATACATCATGCTTCTGGTGAGATTTACTTTGAAAATGAAGCTGACGGCAAATACCTTAGCGAAAAAGAACTGGAAATTTTTCTGCTCTTTTTCAAACAACCAAATACTTTCATCGATCGCAATGAAGTGGCCAAATTACTCTGGGGCAAAGATCTTGAGATCAGATATTCTGACTGGGCAATTGATAAAACAATTTCCCGAATTCGCGAAAAGCTAAGAGACGAAAGACCATATTCGATTATCAAAACAATTAGAGGAAAAGGATTTTTAATGATGAGATGAAGCTAATATATACAGTAGCTAGTAGCTTGTAGCTGGTAGCGGGTAGATTAAAAAGAATACTTTTAAATTACTACTTGATACTTGATACTTTTTATTAATGACTGGTTTAGCTAGAAATTAAACAAATATTTTACGAGTGATATTTTGAGGATTTATTTCATTTACAATTTTTGGATATTTACCGCCCCTCCGAAATTTGACATTTCATAAAAATGTTAGAAGTTGGGCCAACAATACAAGGAAAATATTTTGAGGGAATAACGCCAGAGGCATTAAAAAAAGGTATTATCTTACTTAGCTACGCCAATGATCTTGATGGACAAAAAACCCCAAACACAGAGAACAGATTAGTACACAGAGTGCTCCAAATGCTATTAACTGTACTTCCGCTTTCGGCTGCCACGAAACCAGTTTTAATGACTCAAAATATACCGGGAACATTTGCAACTGCTATAAATACACTGTGTGGTCCTTATGCATCTCTGACATATGATGAAATGCCTACACACTTAATAAAAACCACTACCCGGTTATTAGATGATATAGATAAAAATACTATCCCGACAATTCTTTACCACGCACTTAATCCGCCAACCGTACCATCAGAACTTTCTTCAACCGGAGAATGGGTATCTCCAGTAAAATTACCGGATATGCCTCTAATAAGTCATCCAGAGCTAAATACCTTATACGATGAATTAAATGTATTAATTTCAGATTTCAATGCTGGTAAACCTGATCCAGAAGCTACCCTGGGAAAATTCTTTACGCTTTTAGCCATTACCTGGCCAGGTATTTTTAATCTAAAAAAAGAGAACCCTGGCTCTGGAAAACTGGAGACAACTCTCCCTGATCCATTTGATCAAAGCTTAGTTATAATAAATAATAAAGTTGAATCTGGTGATAAAAAGTTTTCAAATGAAGAAATAGAACAAGCAGCTATATCTTTCAGAAATTTAATGGAACTGTGGATTAAAAACCATATACTACATTACGTTGATGGCTCTATATATGCAATTCCTAAACCAAGTATCATTAGTGTTACAGGAGCGCCTGGCAGTGGAAAAACTACGTTAGCTATGTCAATAAAAGAACTGATGAATACCGCTCCGATTTCGTTAATTGTTGCAGAAAAGAACAATATTTTTACTTTACCCGGCGGCTACCAATTTGCTATGCCAAATACGCCGGAAAGAACTTGCATCCTCCTCCAAAATCCTTTAGATAAAAAATTAGTGACTGAACCGACACCACCACAAGTAGATGGGGGTGATCAACAACACCCTGGAATTGAAGCTTATCGAAAGGTACATCCTGAAATACTTAGTAATGTATTGCTTTCTGCGGCAAGTATGGCTTTAATGATGAATGCTGGTCCTTGTATAGCATCCATCCCAATTCAACCTGATTTACTGATTACCGCTCGTGAACATCCTTTTTACGAAAAACACACTCCAATTACGAATAGCGATAATCCCAATGTCTATCTGAATTTATTAAGCCAGCGTATTAGTGAGCTTTACGATTATCTGGATCCTGCTACCCAAATGACTTTGACTTTAATCCTGACCGGACAAATCGAAAGTGGCTTCCTGGATCCTGCCATGGCAGCTGAATTGAAAATAAGATTAGAAAACAACGAACCATTAAATTCTTCAGATCAAAGAGATAACCGCTTTTTTAATACTATATATAACTTAGTTCAGGCAAAAGTCCTGGATGAAGGAGAAGAATTAATAGAGCAATTAACAAAAACTCTATACGAAATTCCAGTTCATGAAAACAACAATAATACGCTAGAACCACTACGACCTTCCTCCATGCAAGCAAAGGTAGAAAATCTTGCAAAAGCTTTATCGCTGGATAATATCTCAATTGATGGACCAGGAGCTTTACCATCATTGGATTCTAAAAAAATTGAAGCCTGGGGCGATGAATTTTATCTGATTATTCAAAGACTTCGTGAACAAGATGCTACTAACGCAGAGCATTATCAAAAAGTTTTTGAAACTATTCGTAGTCTCTTAAATGTTATAGAATATCAAGCTCTCGAACGAGAAAAAATTCAAAAAGAATAAATTTCCACTCTTTTGTCCATTATCAATCAGCAAGTGATCAAGCACTGTCAGCTTCGATGTCGTAAAATTAACTCAGATTAATTTTTAGCCACTCCCAAGATGATCAATCGACAATATTATTTGGAATTTGATCGCGAGATGCAAAATCTGAAATCTGACTTGTATTCTACCAATACAGTGATCAACCAGGATACCCATGCCCTCGCCCAACACCTGGGACAACTCAAGGTACTACTCGAACAACGCAACCGCGAAATCGAACGCAAGATGTCAGAAATGAAGAAAATGCTCTATCAGTTAATTGTGTACAAGTAAGGAGAAGCAATTTGGAATTTGCAAATTGCAATTTGGAAAAGAAATGAAAACTGGAATCTGAGTTCAAACTTTTTTCTCTACTAGCTACTAGCTACCAGCTACCAGCTACTATTTCTACTTGATACTTTTTTAAATTATTTTAACTTTTAAAACACTTTTAATGTCTACAGAAAAAATTATTTCCTGCCTGGATCAGGAACACAAAAAGCTAATGAAACAAAAAGAGATGCTGCTTTTAAAAATCGACGAGGCCCGGAACAACCAGACTATCGAGGATAGTGATCTAGTGCTCTATAATTTCAATTCTGAACTAAAATTTATTCTGACACAAATTGAGAAAATTGAGGATACGTTAAGAACTATTAATCAATGTGGTGATAAAGTTAAACGTAAGATCGGAGACCGGATCAAAATTGGTGACTGCGTTAAGTTAGATCATCCGGAAAAAAGTCTTCTATATTACATTACTGCCAGCTCGCAATATGTAGATCCATCCATCGGCTTAATCTCAGCCAGTTCACCACTCGCTGAGCAAATCCTCCAAAATAAATTTGGTGACCGGGTCTCAATCGGTTTCAACGGCGACAGCAGGGAGTGTTTATTATTGCCGTAAGGGGAATAGGAATAGTAGCTTGTAGCTTGTAGCTTGTAGCTTGTAGCTTGTAGCTTGTAGCTTGTAGCT
>JBAXHO010000004.1:0-47288 GCA_037138855.1 bacterium | reverse complement strand
AGTAAAAAGTAAAAAGTAAAAAGTAAAAAGTAAAAAGTAAAAAGTAAAAAGTAAAGTTTCACTACGTTGTTCCGTAAAAAAGTGGAATGGTAAACATTTTTTTAATAACTATTATCTTTTTAAGCCAAAAGCTTACCAGCCTATGGCTGGATCTTCTAGCTATTATCTATTAACTAACATTTCGATATGTTTCAAATCGCTAAACGTTTTCTTACTTCAAATAAGGCGCAGACACTACTAATTTTATCCGGAATTGCTGTGGGCGTGGCAGTACAGGTTTTCATTGCTATCCTCATAGATAGTTTACAAAAACAATTAGTGCAAACTACAGTTGGTGATAGCTCTCAGATTACAGTTCAGACAATGGAGCAGGGGAATTCTTTTGAATTCAATCAGGATTTTGTCCAACAAGTTACAACTACTTCCGGAATAGATACAATCCAGCCTTTACTTGAGGAGAATGCTTTTGTGTTCACTCAAAATAATAAATCCGATAACGTAGTTTTAAAAGGTATAACTAATGAAAATGTGACAGGTGGAATATATAAACTTCAGGATAATCTGGTTTCCGGAACAGGTAGTATTACCAATGGGATTATGATTGGTAAAGAGCTGGCCTTAGAGCGTAGTTTAAAAGTTGGTGACAAGGTTACTTTAGCAACAGCCGGTGGCAAGAAACAGGATTTTATAATTAATGGTATTTTTAATCTTGGAAATTCTACTGTTAATGAGCGTTTTGTCTTCATCGATATCATGACTCTCAGAGATTTGACGCGGGTGGTACCAGGACAAAGCATTTCCGCATATGAAATTCAGGTAAAAGATGTCTTTAAAGCCGATACTATTGCCAAGGAAATTTCTAAATTGAGTGGTAATTATTATCATCAAACTGACAACCTGAAAATCACCAATTGGAAGGAGACTAACGCAGATCTACTGACAGCCCTACAGAGCCAGAGTATGTCTTCCAAATTTATCCAGGTTTCCGTGCTGATTTCTGTAACCATTGCGATTGCCAGTGTTTTGAATATTCTGGTCGTGCAGAAGTCGCGTGAGATTGGTATTCTCAAGGCAATGGGGCTCAAAGACCGGCAATCTAGTTTAATCTTTTTATATCAGAGTTTGGCTCTCGGAGTAATAGGTACTGGAATGGGAATGCTTCTCGGACTAAGTTTATTATATTTATTTTCCACGTTTGCCAGGACAGCAGCTGGTGATCCGGTAATTAAGATCTTTGTTTATTGGGATCGTTTCTTCGCGACAGGTGGCATTGCTATCCTGGCAGCAGCTGCAGCAGGGATTTTACCTGCTCGTCAAACATCTAAATTAAATCCTGTAGAAATTATTAACAATGGCTAAAAAAAATTCAACAATTATCAATTTAAAACATATTCACAAGACTTACTTTGGAGCAATTGATACTCCGGTACTTTTTGATGTTAATCTGGAGATTGCCAAAGGGGGAATTTATGCAATTATCGGGCAATCCGGGAGTGGCAAAAGTACCTTGCTTAATATTATCGGTACTCTTGACCAGGCCACAGCAGGAGAAATATCTTTGGATGGTATTGCTACCGGTACAATGAATAAAAAGCAGTTGGCAGAATTACGTAATCAAAAAATTGGTTTTGTTTTTCAGTATCATTATTTACTTGAGAATTTCACAGTTTATGAAAATGTGGTGATGCCACATTTACTTTCTGGCGCTAAGCTTAACGCGAAGACTAAAAAATGGGCAAGTGACTTGCTCAAATTAGTCGATATTACAGAAACTGCAGAGAAAAAACCTTTTCAAATTTCCGGTGGTCAGAGGCAGAGGGCTGCAATTGCCAGGGCCCTCATGAATAAACCGGAATTGATTTTAGCAGATGAGCCAACAGGTAATCTCGATAGCATCAATACCAAGAAAGTTTTTGCCTTGTTTAGGCAGATCAATAAAGAGCTGGGCACTACCTTTGTGATCATTACCCATGATGAAAATATTGCCAAGCAAGCAGATTCTATTATTAAAATTCAAGATGGTAGGGTCACGAAGATTTAAACTGTTCCGAAGAATCAAAAAAGAGTTTGATTCTACTTTTGAAATTACTTCACATGAGAAGACAATTAGCCCTAAAAAGCAGGCTTAGTAATCAAAATTCAAGATGGTCGAGCAAATGTAAACAGATTTAAACTAATGATATTATTATCTAGAAACATTCTCCGTTTCAGTTTGGGTAGAATATTTAATGGGCAAATCTTCATGGATGATTGTCTCGATCAGATAGACAAATAAAGGCTCGACATCGATGTTTCGGCTGATAGTGCCATTGCTATCCGGTGCAGTGGTACAGGTAGCTCCAGGGATACCACAGGTAACTTTGATAGGAATTAGCAAAATTATTACTCCAAAGAAAAGAATCACCAGGGTGGCAAGGATAACTAATTTTTTCTTCATAAGATTATTTGATTAATTAAATGATATTCTGCTTGAAAGCATTATTAAAGTCAATATTTTTAAATCTTTTATATTAGCTGATAAACAACGACTATTTATCGTTTATCATAAAAATTTTGTTGACAAACATAGAATGCGATGATAAGATTTTTATATAAATTTTAAAATATTTTTCATGCAACAGATAAACACAAAAGCTAATTTAGAAGAAATTAAATTAGTAAGATTCGCCATTCATGTTTTATATTTGGTATACGGAGTTAATGCCTTACTTTCAATTCCCATTTTTATTTTCGCAATATCCAGTTTTGCCCCTGATCATTATTTGACAGTAGATACCTTACAGCTGAAATCGTTTCAAGCATTATTATATGCTATTTTGTATATGGCAATGACCATAGCCGGTGCAGTTAGTTATAATTATTTTTTTCTGTTTATCAAAAATATTACTAAATATGCTGATGTTTTCTTATTAAAAAATGTTATTTTCTTTAAAAAAGCAGTAGTATGGATGTTTTTTATGAATGTATTCATATTTCTGGTGGAAGCATATAAATCATGGTGTTATATTGCTGCAGATAAAAATATGGAATTTAGTTATTCATTTACCGGGATTATTTTTACTTTAATTCTATATATGATTGCCAAAGCTTTTGAAGCTGGTGCTAGGCTTAAAGAGGATCAGGATTTAACTGTATAATTACTATGAAAATCATTACCCATCTAGATGTGATATTGGCTAAACGCAAAAAGACTTTAACTGAGCTATCTGATGCTGTAGGAATTTCTTTGACTAATTTGTCCATTCTTAAAACAGGAAATGCCCGTGCTATCCGATTTTCGACGCTAGCTAAAATCTGTACATTTTTAAAGTGCCAGCCAGGTGACATTTTGGAATATATCGAGAAAGAATTGGATAGTTATTAAGCTAGACTAGTATTTCTTATGCTATAATTTTGTCATTATTCCAGTAATTTTTTTATGAGATTTCTGATCGTCGTCCCCAGTATCGAGGATGCTAACTCTCGAGGTATTCAAAGAGTTCTTTTTAATGTACTTTCCCGGGTGAGTGAAACTGATAATGAAGTATTTCTATTAATTGGGGCTCATGATATTCAAGTTTCCCAGCTTGATCAAAAACTAAATGATAGAGTGCAGAAGACCTTTATTCGCTATTATCTTAAGGATGGCAGGGTAAGAATTTTCAATACTTCCAAATTTCGCATAATTAAAAAAATAATCAAGGGTTTAATTAAAGGTGCTACTTTGGTTAAAAATGATAAAGATCTTGATTATCCTACTCTTACAGTATTGCATTACACTGATTATGTTGTGATTCAGCCGTATATATATCAATTTTTGACTAGGAATTTATCAGTGTATTTTGACTTTCTGCTGAATCGAATTATTAGTAAATACAAAATTGATGTAGTTTTAACTGGTGAACCTCAAAATATTAAATTATCTGCAAAAAATAAATCTCGTGGTGTCAAACTGGTACAGACTGTTTTGGATTTCTTACAATTTGAGGGGATGGATCTGGAACCCAATGGCTTCCTGGTGAATTTTTCAATTGCTCTGCTTGCTGCATTAAAAAATTCCGATCAGTTAATCACAATATCAAAAGATACCGCAGCTAAGATTAAAGAAATTGCTCCAGCTGCTAAAACTCATGTTGTATATTCATATCCAGTATTTTTTAATAGTAAATATTCAGTGGATTTTGAAAGCAAAATTCTTCAAAAATTTAATGTCATTCCACAAAAATATTTTTTCTTTGTTTCAGCAGTTGAACTCCGGAAAAATGTAATTGGTCTATTAAACGGCTATAGCATGATTGCTAATGCAGTTAATATTCCCTTGGTAGTTGCTGGTAGTAAAGGCTTTGGTTATAAAAAAATTGTTGAAACTTTTAAACGGCTTCCCAAAGAAGTGAAAGAGCGAGTTAAATTTCCAGGCTATATTAATGATTTGGAAAAGATGGTTTTGCTGAAGAATGCTACTGCGTTTGTTTGGCCCACTAAAGGTGAAGGATTGGGGTTACCAATTATGGAAGCCTTAGCGTTAAATACACCGATTGTGGCAAGTCGAATTCCAACCATCGTGGAAATTGCCGGCGATGCGATACATTACATCGATGATATGCATAATGAAGCAGAGATTGGTTTGCGGATGTTGGAAATCGTTAGTGATCATAAGTTACGTAATAAATTATTGCAACGTTATCCTCAGTATGTAAAGCAATGGACCAAAGAAAACTTTGATCAAAGGGTAGATCAATTATTAACTGCAATTCAAAAATGATAATCAACGAAATTTGTAAACAAGAAGATTATTCCCGGCCTTTTTTTAAAGAGATTACTGCTGAGCTCAAAGAGGGTGCGAGTTTGCATCGTAAGCTTTGGGAATATGTGATGATTGTCCAAGCCTTAAAAGAGCGTAGATTGTTACTTCCTGGCAAAAAAGGCCTTGTTTTTGGAGTGGGGACAGAGCAATTACCAGCTCTATTTGCTAAATATGGGTGTGAGATCCTGGCCACAGATTTACCTGACAATAGTGAAAAAAAGGCTTTATGGTCGCCTGATAATCAATTTAGCAGTGATTTATCCCAGTTGAATCGCTCACAAATATGTCCAGTATTGGATTTTGAAAAAAATGTAATATTCCGTAGTATAGAGATGAATGATATTCCGGATGATTTGGGAGAGTTTGATTTTACTTGGTCTTCATGTGCATTGGAGCATCTGGATAGTTTAGAAAATGGGTTGAATTTTTTGCTCAATCAATTTAAGTTATTAAAACCAGGTGGTTTTGCAGTACATACTACAGAGCTAAATCTCTCCTCCAATCAGGCGACACTGCGTGATGGAACCACTGTGCTTTATCGTAAAAGGGATCTGGAAGAGTTGTTTATTAGACTTAAAAAACTTGGGGCAATTGTGGCTGAGGTGAATTTTGCATCCGGAACCAAAGTTTATGATAATTTCGTCGATATTCCACCATATAAGCAAAATCCGCATTTGAAAATGAAGTTAGCAGAATTTGTCACAACTTCGGTAATGATAATTTTTCAAAAACCTCAAAATTATAATCCTAAGAAGTTTTCGAGGCTGCAAAGTGTTTTATTTAAGAAAAATGAATTGGATAAAACACTTGGTGAAGCTGATGATCAAGCGTTACGTGAGCAAGAATTCTATTATGAATTAAATGGAAATTTACCTGAAGTAGCACAACAAACTGCAGAAACTCCAGCTTTAGCTTCTCATAGCAGCTATCCAGTTTATTTAGGAAATAATCTGGCTCTCACTCGGCTTTTTAGCGGTCAAAAATTCTTCGTGGATACGCGTGATATTTCACTGGCGCCACATCTTCTCCTCGATGGCTTCTGGGAACAGGAAATTACTAATCACTTTTTAAATTTATTAACTGAAGAAGATATTTTCATCAATGTGGGAGCTAATTTTGGTTATTATATGATTTTGGCTGCGCTTAAAATTAAAACCGGAAGAATCATTGGATTTGAGCCGGTACCAAGACTTGCAGAAATAATTAACCGTAATATTTCCGTTAATGGACTGGATACTTTTGTCAAAGTTGAGAATTTGGGTATTACCGCTAAAAAAATGAAACAGAAGTTTTTCTTCAATCCGATGCTTTGGGGCAGTTCTACTTTTATGGAGTCCTTATCTCATGGTACACAGCAATCTGAAGTCATGATGCTGGATTGTATTTCACTTGATGAATATTGTCTCGAGAAAAATATTCTTCATGCCGATATGATGATCATTGATGTGGAAGGACTAGAGGAACAGGTTATTGCAGGGATGACTAAATTGATCAAAGACAGTCCCAGGTTGAAAATATTTTTAGAATTTTCGCATCAGGCTTATGCTGATCCTGCTAGTTTTTTTAAGACATTACAACAAGCTTTTAAGTATATTTATTATTTGCAGGATCGCAAGGTTCCTTTAGTACTTGAAAAATATGAAGATCTCAAACCATATCAGGCAATTGCCCAGTTTGATTTGATCCTTGCTCAGGAAGAACTTTTTTAGATAATTAATATTTTCAAAAAATTCACTGCTCAGATGTCAGAAGTCCTTTATTTCTTACATATTCCTAAAACAGGTGGTACAACATTATCTGCTTACCTAGATCAGAATTTTGCTCCTCTCCAAATTCTTACTGATAAACTTTGGAAGACTTTAATTCAAAAGAATCCTCCCGCTGAGCTTGATGATCAGATAAAACTAATTAGAGGACATTTTGGGATTAGCATTTATAACTTTTACCCCAAGACAAATTTTCAGATCATTACGATGCTTAGAGATCCGGTCAGTAGGGTAGTCTCGATGTATAATCATTTACTCAATGACGAAATTTATTGGTGCCAGCAATTAGAGCCAGATTCTCGCCCAACTATTGAAGAATTATTACAAAAGCCCAGGTTTATCCAAAGTTTTTCCAATGCCAGCACCAGGCATCTGAGTATTAAAATTCAGCAGCGTGACAAACTCAAGGAGCTGAAACAATATGAAAACTATTCTTATGAATTTGATCCGTTATTTCAAAAAACTGAACAGGAAGTGAAAGACTTGTATGCATTGGCAATTAGACAACTAGATAATTCGCTTTTTGTTGGTATTCAGGAATTTTATAATGAATCGTTACAGTTGTTGGCATATAAGCTCAACTGGCAGCCAATTCGGAATAGTTTACGGCTCATGTCATTACCCCAGGCTTTAAAACATTCTGAGCTCAAACCTCAAACGAGAAGTATAATTCAGGAACTTAATCAATCTGATCAGAAATTGTATGATTTTGCTTTGCGAAAATTTCAGATAGAGTATGATTTGATGAAAGAAGATCTTTACGACCATTATTTTGAGCAATCCTGGAATGGAAAACCCAAGAATGAGCAGGTATATCAAATGTTATTGCAACGAAGTAAAAACGGGGTTAGGTAATAATAATATATTCTTGCTTTATTTTTCCCGGCTGAGTTTTTCTAAGTCTAGTTCAGCATCAATTCTGACTACACTTACGAAGTCAGGGACGTGACTGACAAGGATCACTGCACCTTTATATTCATTAATCGCTTTAGCAATCACCGGGATATGACGAAAGTTGATATGATTAGTTGGTTCATCCAGGATTAGTAGTCCTGGTTCTTGCACCATAAAGCGAGCATAGCACAATAAACCTTTTTGCCCTTCAGATAGATCGCCGACTTGATGCTGGAGAATCTTACCAGTGAGCATGAAGCGCCCAGCTGCTGCATACATATATTCCGGCTTGGTATCGACAGCTACCTCTTGTAGAGCTTGTAATCCGGTATTTTCGAAATTTAATTCACTAAAATCCTGACTGTAATAACCGACGCGAACTTCTGAATCGATATGAGCACCCTGGCCCCAGAGCATTGCTTTGAGGAGTGTACTTTTTCCAATTCCGTTTGGACCTTTGATAATGAGTTTACGGCCACGAATTAAATCTAGTTTGAATTCTTTGGTAAGGGGATTGCCATTTTTCAGCATACTGACTGAGTGAATTTTGATGAGTGGAGCTGGGTAATGTTGATATGGAATTGTAAAATCTGGAATAGTTTTATCTTCTTGGCGAATGTCTACCAATTCTTCCCGGTCTTCTGCGATATCTTCGCGAACCCGGCGGGCGAGACGGCGCATCGCAATACTTTTACCACCAAGTTTATTTACTTTTTTAAAGCGATCGACAATTGATTTGTTGATTCGGGCATTTTGTAGTCTTTCTCGTTCGATTTGGGCAGCGATTTCTTCCAGTACATCATAATAATTTCCGACGAATTGTTCGACTTTATGGGTATTAATATCCAGATTGAGTACACCTTCAGTAAAGCAATTGAGAAAATCAGCATCATGGGAAATGACGAGGCAGGTTTTGGGGTACATGATGAGAAATTCAGTCAGATGCTCAATGCCGGTTTGATCAAGATTATTAGTCGGTTCATCCAGCAGTAAAATGTCAGGATCCTGAACCAAGGCATATGCTAAGAGAATACGGGCTTTCTGACCACCGGAAAGTTCTCGAATTCTTCGCTCAAGTGGCACATCCAGATTGACAATGCGTAAGGCATCTTTGATATTGCGTTCAATTCCGAATTTGACTTCGGAAAATGCCTGGGAGAAATATTCCAGCACTGAAAAATCAAGTTGCTCTCTGGGAATCATTTGTTGTGCCATGCCAATCTTGGCTCCGAGTTTGATATTAATTTCACCAGATTCCGGTTTTAATTCGTTTGTAAGGAGTTTGAAAATTGTTGATTTACCAGCACCGTTTTGTCCCATAATGGTCACTTTGGCGTTATTGCGCACGGAAAAACTGGTGTCGTCTAGAATCACCTTATCTTCCCCTGCAGGTGTAATAAATTTAAATGAGACATCCTCAAAGCGGATGATAACTTCTTCTTTCATTAGCAAATTTGATAAAGCAAAGAGAATAATACCAGAAAAGCGGGAAAAATGATTGTAAAAGTGAAAATATTTAAGAATCCAGGAAGTTAAGAATTTAGGAATGTTGGAGAAAAATGAAGATAATTTTTATTTTTGCGAATAAATTTTCATAAATCTCCTCAGTCTTGATATAATGTCAGAGTCTTCATTAATAAAATATTCAGAGAGGTGGGGCTACTCAACTTAGACTTAGCGAACTGTGTGAGTTTTAGAATGAGTTAGTCCCGATGAGGGACGAATCGGGAAGTTCACTCCCTGACAACTGAATATTTATACGGAGAGGTGGCTGAGTGGCCGAAAGCACCTCACTGCTAACGAGGCATACCGCAAGGTATCCCGGGTTCGAATCCCGGCCTCTCCGAATTTGGCCCGCGATCCTGAGTCGTACGAAGGAGAGTGGTTGCCAAATTCAGGACCTGACTGAATTTTTAAAAAAAACGAAAGTTCATCACTAACGAAGAAAATTCAGGCACGGTCCGTTCACAATTATCATGAAATATCCTAAAAATTTTAAAAAATACATCGCAACTTTTCTCTTCATTATTATATTAATCCACTTTCTTAAAGACATTACTCAAGACATCTTGGGAATCGCGACACCTCTTGATGCATTAGGTGATATCCAAGAAAATATTACTCAATTTCCGACGTGGCTTGCATGGCTTTGGTATTGGGCTATGGTGAATACTTTTTTTGGGGAGTTCATTTTAATTCTTTTAATACCAAAGTATTTGTTTAATACAATAGGAAGAACTGAAAAGTTTTTAATTGTTGGATTACTAGTTTATATCCCAATAATGTTTCTGTGCGCCTATTTCCTGAGCCTTTAGCTAGCTAGATAGTTAATTATTTGCAACTGGATTGGTGATATTACTAATGAACTTAGGTATGAATCGTCTCAATCCTTTATAAATAGATTCTTTAAATATCTACTGCAGAAGGCCAATATCGTTTATCAAACCTAGATCTGTATTTTTATTATTTATTATTTGATATATTTTTCTTTCACCTCCCAGGGTAACGTTTAATTCCCCGTCTGATATCAGATTGCAAGTATCACAGGTGCACTGTTCTTTTCTTTTTTGGTATTCTGCTGTGTATTTAGGACAATGAAATGCAGAATCTGAGTTTCCTGATATAGTACATTCGTTTAATGACACCACTTCCTGAACACTCTGATTGTTTTCAATCGAATAATAAATAACATAAGCAAAGTACTTTCCAACTGGTAAAGTACCATTTATGGATCCACCTTCAGTATGAAAACAGTAAAAATTTTCCCTGGAATCTATAGAATCAAAGCATATTCTTCTGGGTGGAACGAAATCAGAAGGATATGAAAATTTTACGCTGAAAGTGCCTGTAGTCTTATTATTCGTTGTTTGTGGGGGTTCAGTAATATTAAGTGCTGGTGCATAGGTATTGGTTGGAATTACTTCTTGTAAAGTTGGAGTTACTATATTAGGAGTAATATCTGCTTGTTTTCCGTCATCAAGGTCAATTTCCTTCTGAATCAACATACCAATTAACCCTGATAATATGACCATGATTAATACTACTCCAATTATTACAGGAATCTGCCATTTTTTAATATTTTTATTAATTAGCTTGACTTGGGGTTTATTAGTATCTGCTGTGGGAACTGTTAATACGTCATTCATGATTTTATTTAATAATTCAATTAATAATAGCTAAATATTAATCCAAATACTAATAAAATAACTAATGTATTAGATAGATGAAAGTGCTACCGAAATGACTCCAGTCCCATTTTGCAATATTATCTAGTTGGAGTTTATGGGTTTCTCTTTTTTAGATTCTGAACCCAATCCTATTTATAAAGCGTTTAACTTCATATTTGGGAACAATACCATTGGTTGTTTTATTACTTTTTGCATTATCTGAGGATAACTATTTTATGGTATTTTAAGATTCTATTGATTTAGCTATACTAAAAAGAAATTTCCTGAAATTAATGAAAAAATTTGCTGTATTATATAAATTCAGAGTAGCGATGGGCCTGGTAATGGTTATTCTGACAACATTTTGTATTGTATTACAAATTGATTTTAAGTTACTACCGTTAATATATTTTCTCTCGATTATATTACTCGTGTTGCCCCGATTACCCGAGCGAAAAGGATTTCGTCTTAAACATTATCTGAGAAAGATTTGGAAACGTGAATATTTAGTAATTGTAGTATTATGTCTGCTTCCGATACTAGTGCGTATTTTGCTCCTTGGAAGATATCATGGCGATGAGTCGCTTACTGCATTTTTCTCCTTAAACACTGATTTTAGCGGGTTAAATTTTTTTAAACAGGTTCCTAATAACCCGGCAGAGTGGATCAATCTCTTTCCTTCACCATATTTTTTTATTGAGCAGAAAATTTTGCATTTAATTGGGACAGATTTATTTAAACAAAAACTCTCTGTACAAATTTATGTCTTAATTATCACTATTTTCACCTACAAATTTACCAGTTTAATCGCTACGAAAAGACAAGGTATGTTAAGTATTCTTGTTTATAGTGTGTTTTCATTCGCAATTTATTTTGAAACAATTGCGCTAATGAATCTTGCCAGTACTGCTTTATTTTGTATCCAGCTGTATTTATTATTTAAACTTAATAAAACAAACAAGCTAGAGTATGCGAAATTGATTGGTTTTGTCATGGGTTTGGGATTATTGTTTTATACCAGTTCATATATCATTTTGCCTTTGACTGGCATCACTTACCTGATATTTTTTGCAGTTAAACCAAGAAAAATTATAATTCATTCATTATTACAGAGCTTATTCGTAGGGATTTTGGTTCTGCTCCCTTTTCTGACTTAATATGTATAAGGAAAATAATTGGTATATCTTCACGCGATTCAATCAGGTATCAACAATGTCTGAAAATAATTATGTATCCAGCAGTAAAGATTATATTAAGCCTATTACAGACTCAATTCAGAGTTTCTATAAAAATGGTATAGGCGGAAGTGAAGGCTTTGAGTTTGGTAAATTGGCAGTATTCAATTCATTTTCTCTGACAATTTTTCTTGTTGGATTAGGGGAGATGATTTGGAAAATTTTTCGTAAAAAAGATATTTACAATTAAATTCTTCTAGTCTCTGGATTTGCAATTATTACTTTTGGTATGATCCTGACGAGCCAACCTCCATCTTTTGCCAGAATAACAATTCTTATCCCGATTTTAGTCTATATTCTAACAAATGGATTTGTCTGCATTTTCAGGATTTTAATGCGTATAAAAAAATCATTTCCCAATTGGGTGGTATATATAATTTTTGGTTTGATATTTTTTGGTTTTACTATCAATGAATTTGCTTACCATAAAGTTGCAGTAAATAACGATCGGAGGCAGTGGCAAGATGACTTGATTTTGTTAGAGAGACTGAATTATCTCACCAAAGATAAAAATTATATTTACATTGATTTGTCTGATTGGTGGGCAATGAATAAGGGGATCCGAGTGGAATTCTATAAAAAGAAGCAGGTAGTATATTTGCCTACTGAAGATTTATTGAATTTGATGAAAACTCAGCAGATCAATAATTCTGTAATATATCTTTCAGCAGGGAATGATATTATTTATAATCAGGAAAATCGCGAGGTGTTTTACAATTTTGATTATTTGCTCCTGAACAATGGTTTGATTTTCGTTTCTAAGGATTAATCTACGAAAATCAAAAATGGGATGTACGAGTTGGTATTCGTTATTAATTTAAAACATATTAGGGTATATCAAATGAATAAAAAGAGAATCAGCTTTTCAATTATAATCATTGCTTCATTTTTGTTAATTAATACGTCTGTATCTGCAAGTCCGCCACCACCAGCTCCAAAATGTAATATTTCAGGAATAATTCAGTCTGTGGAATTTATCGACGCATATCAGGATGAGTGTTTAAAAATTGAAAATGGCTGTCCTACAGATTCTGAAACAAATCATCCAGCGCGATATTATTTGGAAATTAAAGCTGACTCTGTAAATTATGTTTCTGGCGATACTTCATTTTATACTTGTGAGAAAATGTTACCACTTGATAATCCAAAGATTGTATCCATCATTAAAGATTCAGTTAAGGTAGGGGATATTTTTACAGTAGGACAAAAAATTACAGGAGAAGTTACATTTTTGGGGACAATTCATTTTAATTCATATGAATTGGATAGTTCACCAATAGGTATGACGAGTATTACGCAAAGCAATTTAATAATAATTGGCTTTGGAGTCTTTGTAATTTGTATAATTATAGTGTTTTTAGTATTAATCTTATTACGTAAGAGAAGAAAATTCTAAACCATGTTTTATTCCAAAGAAAAAATCATTGAAAGTATCAATTCTGGCAGAATTAAAATCACTCCTTTTGATCAGGCACAGCTTGGTCTTGTCTCATACGAATTGCATTTAGGTGCTAATGTGAATTTAATATCTCCGAAAGCAGGAAATGTATTTCATGGTGATGAACCTAAAAAGAAAATTATTAAGCAGATTGCAATTTCTGAAAAAGGCTATCAGTTATTACCTGGTGAATTTATTATCGCCGAAACAAATGAGCTTATTTCTCTTGATAATAAACTGATGGCGATATTTGATGGCAAGGCATCTCTTGCTCAAATCGGATTATTTACCAATGTTTCGTCCACTTTAGTTGAACCTTTAACAAATAAACGAATTACTTGTGAGGTTTTTAATTGCAGTAAGTTCCCAATAATACTTTACAAAGGTCAAAAAATTGGCCAGATTTATTTTTCAGATATTATTTAAAAATCATTATGCACATCGCTGCTGTCACCACCAAAACCACCAATATGGCCAAAAGCATCGAATTTTACCAAATTCTCGGTTTGAAATTTGCTGCCAATCAGGAAAATGAAGATCATGTGGAAAATATTCATGCTGATACTGAAATAAAATTAATGATCGATACTAATGCAATGTTTGAGAGTATCACTGGCAAGAAGCCAGAAAGTGCTAGTTTCTCAGCATTTGCCATCCTTTACGATTCAGCTGCAGAGGTCAATAAATTTGCAGGAGAATTAAAAGCCAAGGGCTTCGAAATTGTGAAAGAACCTTGGAATGCATTTTGGGGACAGAGATATTGTATTGTCCAAGATCCAGGAGGTAGTTTGGTGGATTTGTATGCGTATTTGAAATAAATTTTTTGATAAAATTCAATTTTCTTGTCCATATTATCGTTTAAAAATTTTCATTAATAGTGATCAAACCAAAAATCCTCTGGAAAGGTGTGATAGAGCAGGAACAGTTAAAAGTAACAATTATTAAACCAGAGCAATCAAATCGGGTAATAGATCTAGATTTAGAAGGAAAATTAACTGCAAAATGGCAAGAAAAGTTAGAAGAGGCTAGAGAAAAAGGGGCTATTTTGTATGACGGACAATCATATCGCCTAGAAAGCTTTACTTTTCAAAACGGATTTGCTTACTTAACAGTATCACCACTCAAATTTAGTATTCGTAGTACACTCAAAACAATGCCACAGCTGGAAAATCTCGGTGAAACATATTATTCACATGGGTTATCAGTAGGGGGCTTTGTCATTACTAATGATGGCTATTATGTTTTCGCTCGTAAGTCAAGAAAATCCGCTTCCAGTTTGACAAAAGATATTATTGGTGGTGTTTTGGAAAAAATTGAGCCAGAAACCAGCGTTGGAATATTTAACATGAATAAAATTGAGTTACAGGAAGAAATCAATGTCAAACCTGAAATGATTAATATGATGAAAATTCTTGGCTTGGTAAGATCGACTTCCACTGATATTGTTATAGTTACAAGCACTTTGCTTAATTTGTCAGCTGCTGAATTAAAGTCTTTGTTTGAAAAAAGAGTAGCAAAGGAATTAGCAGTAATTGAATTTATCCCTTCTAAGAATTTATCGGATTATTTGGTGCAGTTGGGCGGTTATAAACCATTGCTGGGATTGCTTTTGTAATTGCAATTGTCGATAGAATTCGCGACGTTCAGGACTTCTTGTAACTTGATATGTCATACTTAGTAATAATTTAGTAGAATATTGATACTCATTTAGGTGTTTGATAGTTGAAGGCTGATAAATTCAATAATTTTGATTAAAAGATTTTTCTATGATTTTCGCTCCTATTCAAAAACAAATTATTGCCAAATTAATCAATAATAAACAACTGCGTTATTCTGAATTACAGCTTTCGAATGTAGAACCGGATCTTTTCAACTATCATTTACAACATTTGGTTAAAAAGGGAATTTTGGATAAAGCTGATGGAAAATATTCATTATCGGTTAAAGGTCTCAATGAAACTAATCTGTTTGATGTCCAGGGAGTGGAGTATGAAGCAATTCGTAATTCAATCTTGCTTTACATCATCGATTATCAAGGCAAGATCCCGTTAATTTTGATCCAAAAACACAATCGCCAACCTTATCAAAATGACGTCAAGGCTGGAATTGCCGGCAAAATCAAAAAGGGTGAATTGGTGGCAGACGCTGCGAAACGTAAGCTTCTAGAAGAAACTGGATTATCAACAAAAACAGTTTCGTATCTGGGTACACTGAGAAAAATCAGAACCAATCAGCAATTAAATTTTCTTGATGATGGTCTTTTTCATGTATGCCTTTGCTTAAGCTTTCAAGGTGAACTAATCACTTCAAGCAAATTTGGTGATAATTACTGGGGAACTTTTGAGGAGGCGCTTGCTTTGCAAAAGCATGCTAAATCTCTAGGAACGAAGAACTTTACTTTGTTGCAAAAGATCTTGGCTAAAGATTATGCACCATTTAATCTGGAAGAAGTGATTCCCATTACTGAGCTCGATCAATCATAATCTGATTCGATATTATCCCTAAATTACCCGAGGAAGCCCTCTCTAGAACAAAACTTAGAGTAATCTTATAATGTGGTCAGTATTTTATAAGAGCACTATGGGAATCATCAATTTTCATACTTTAGATGTTAATGAACAGCTAAAGTATGTGGTTAAAAATATTAAAACCACTAAAAAAGCTAAGTCGCTTTATCATGAGATGCTAGGGAAACAAGTTTTCAGCCTGGCTGATGATGCCAAGGTGCACGTAGTGGTGTATTTTATCATTTATAATATTGAAACAGATGCAATTCTCCTGGTGAGGAATATTGGTGCGAAACTTTGGTTATTTCCGGGCGGGCATCTGGAAAAAGGTGAGAATTTGACTGCAGCTGTTAAAAGAGAGATGAAAGAAGAATTAGATCTCGAATTAGATTGTAAAGATCCACCTTTTCTACTTACTACCACCAAGCCGGTAAGTAAAAAACGAAACTGTCAGCTCCATCTCGATGCCTGGTTCCTCATCAAAATTAATAATGAAGTTCATTTGAATATCGTGAAAGAAGAAGCAGATCAACATATCTGGCTACCTGTCGGAATTAATAAAGTTGTCATTTCTGATTATGCGACAAAATTCGCTTTAAATCTTTTGGGATAACTCGGATTTTGATATCCGATAGTAACGGATACTTTTAGAGTAGTTGCTATTTTATGTCAGTTAATAGGTTGTGAATTTATAACTGTAAATTGTGTGATTCTAGTTCGTCATAGAATTTCACGGAGTGAGTGGGGTCTTTGAGATACTCAGAAATAATCGCAGCTGTCACTGGTAATAAAGTGTCGCTTGCTATGCTCTTGAAATTTAACCAGATACATTCGCTTTCTTCGGTATTAGTTGCCTGACCTTTAAACTCAGTAATTATGAAGATATAATAAATGGCATCAAAGATCATTTTTGCCGTGATTTTATCGTAATCGACACAACGTCTAATTGCTAAAAGTTTATAAGTTGTCGGTAAAATTTTGAATTCTTCAGCACACTCTCTAATCAATGTATCAGTGCAGCTTTCGCCCCAGGCTACTTTGCCGGACATGAAGCCAATTTTATCTTTAAAAGGATGTTTTTTCCGTTTTGCTAATAATATTTGTTCACCATCATGAATAAAAGCCTGGACGACGATTTTCGGCTGTTGAATATTTTGCATATTATTTGTCACATCGAGATTGGTGAAGCTGCTTTTACCAAGTGCCGAGAGTTGGTAAGTTTTATCGGGATTTTTTGTGACCAAACCTAATTTGACACAAGTTTGTAAATGATAGTTGAAAACATCTGGCTGAAAATCTTTTCTGCAAAGAAATTCGCCAAATTTCAATTGGTCAGAAAAACCCAGTTCTCTGATGATGCGTTTTTGAATAATATGTAGTTCCATCGAGGCGATTGATAATCTATCCGGATTATTCCTTATTTAAACGTGATTGTCTAGCGAAATTGATTTCGATAAAATCTATTTAAATTACAATTTTTTCTGTTAAGATTTTCCTTACAGTCACGAATATACTGCCATATAATCATTTTAATTATGGAAATTTCAAAATTAGAAAATCTGCTAACTGAGACCCAACCTAGAGTCTCAGAAGAGCAGCAGCGACTTTTAAAAATCAAGCTCCTCAAGAGTTATCGACCTATTTACAGGTCCGGCAGATTTTTTTATAACCAAATTTGGTTTAAATTTCTGATTATTTCTCTGATAATAATTCTTTTGAGTTCTCCGCTTACGCTCAAAATGACTCAAGCTATCTCCAATTGCGGGTTTGATTCTGATTGTATTGTCAATTCCTGGTATCAGGTAAATGATGCTGGTAATCCATCGAAATTTCATTTATATAGAGATGGTGGCTGGATGTATAGTGGTGTAGCGATTGAGAAAGACAAGTGCCTTGAGATTATGAACGAGGCTGGTACTGTAAAAATTGAAGAAACAGCAGTACGAATTTCTTTTCGATTTCCAAGTGGTAATATTACAGATTGTCTTTTGGTCCCGAAAGCTTCGAAATGGATGTACGAGGAGGATAATCTAAGTTATTCTGAGCGGGTCCTGTTGCAGCGGTTGAACTTGGGGATGAATTATACAACATTTGCCGGCGATACAGCAGATAACTATCAATATTACTATGCAAGGGAGCCTAAAGTTAAATTGACTAATCAGGAGATTGAAAGTAAACTGGCAAGTTTTGGAGCGAAATTTATCGAAACATTTGATGGCAATGATTACTATACATATCCCGATTATGATGCTAATCATCTCAAGATCTCCTGGAGCCGAGACTGGCAATATCTTGAATTGGTTCATGTTTATCAAGAAAGAGAGTCGGATAATAATGCAGAGGATACGACAAGAAATGGTGAACTGTTTAAAAATTTAATAGCTTTCATCGAGAAAGGGCAATAACTATGGAAAATCAGCTGGATAGTATTGCCGAGCTGGCAAAAACAAATGAGCAGGCTTTTAATGAAGTTTTTGATTTGTGTTATCCATTAATGTATCGCTACTGTTTTAGTAAGGTGATGGATCAGCATACTGCAGAAGAAATCGTAGCCGATACATTTGAAGTAATTGTGAAAAAATTACAGCAGTTTGATCCGGTTAAAGCCTCTTTTAAAACTTGGATTTTTAGTATTTTAAATCACAAATTAGCTGATTATTTACGCAAAAAGTATCGGTTAAAACAAAAAGAAACTAATCTGATGGAAGAATTGGCAGTTAATTTAGTAGCAAATAGTGATGTTGATCATGAGATTTTGTTACAACAGATTTTAGCAAATTTGGAAAAATTGCCTACCACCGAAGCAGAAGTAATCAGACTAAAATATTATGGAGCATTAACAAATCCGGAAATTGCCAGCTTGTTGTCCCTTACAAATGACAGCGTATCAGTATTGCTATCAAGGGGTTTGAAAAAAATGGCAAAGATTTTGAATTAATTGAATTTTGGATTGTGTTAAAATAAAAAATATTCATCAGTTCTCTATTCTCCCCAGTAATCTTATTCAGCAACATGATATCCGCTTTCACTCACAGACAGCTAAAGCAATCTGTCGTGGCAAAGCAAGAATTTAGTTGTATGCTATAATTTATATAAGTTAATATCTGACTTCATGAAAAAAGTTAAAAATTTCCAAAACCTCCGGGAGATTTATTTTCCAATTTTAAAATCTTACTCTGAATATCTTTTTTTAAAGCAATCTTTAAAAAAAATCGAGCAAAATAATTTCAATTTTGATTTTATTAAAAATCTTGATTCAGAATTATTTTTTCTGAAATTAGATTTTCAAAAATTATTCTCTGAGCCGGATAAAAGCATTTTGTTATTTGAAACAGATTCAGAAAAAATTTATGGAGAATTGGTATCAACTGATTCTAAAAATTCGTCATACATTAGTTTGGTTAAAGATTTTAACGACATTACGTTCAATTTAAGATTTGCTCCAAAATTTTTTGAATATCAGGTCACAAAATCATTTTTACCAGATACGTCTATGATTCTCTCTGAGATTAGTTATCTGGAAAAAAGAAAAGAAGCCCGGATTAAATTAAGTATTGTTGAGATCTTTGCAGATGATATTGCCAGAGGTAATTATAATCGAACTTTGAAAATTCGTCCTGTAGAAGTCAAAAAAAATATTGCATCTAAAATAATATTTGAGGGCTACGATGGCTTTAATCTGGAAGGAACTTATTACGAATAAATTTTAACTGGTCGGGAAAATCCAATTCATTGATTTTACGTTTTGTAATATTTTTCTATTTAATTTTTAAGTTTGTCGTTGTTGAATAATCTCAAGTTCATCTATTTTGACGTCGGTGGTGTTGTCCTCCTTGATTTCTCAGGAACGAAAAAGTGGCAGGAAATGCAGGAGGCGATGGGGGTAAATCCCAGTAATGAGGCAAGATATCAGCAGGTCTGGGGAAAATATAAGGAGCGGCTGTCGCTTGATTATGATGTGGATGATATGATTCCGGAATTAAAAGCAGATGTTGGGTTACCTTTAGCTGCTGATTTTTCATTTTTACCTGAATTTATTAAAAGATTTAATCCTAATCCTGCCATCTGGCCGGTGATTGAATATGCTAAAAAACATTATCAGATTGGTTTACTGACCAATATGTATCCGCGAATGTATCAAGCAATTGCTCAAAAAACAGATTTACTCCCGGAAGTTGTCTGGGATGTGATAGTCGATAGCTCGGTTGTGAAATTGCAAAAGCCCAATCCGGAAATTTATCAGCTCGCTCAAAAACTTGCGAAGGTAACAAATCCAGCTGAAATTTTATTTGTGGATAATATTGAAGCCAATTTAATCTATCCGAAGCAAATGGGCTGGCAGACGTTTTTATTTGATTGTACTGAGCCGGAAAAATCGAGCGCGTTTTTATCCAAAGTGATTATTAATAGATAAAGAACATAAATATTGTGAATGAAATTTGTTTTATCGCGATAGTTATTTTCTTCAGATTTGCAGGTACAAATTTTTCTGATTATTGTTTTGTTATAACATAACAATAATTACTTCTAGAATTTGATTGACGCACCAGGTATATTCTGTTCTACTGATAGTATAATTATTTTAATAGACCTTTCATTTTAAATCTGCTGAAGTTAATTTTGAATATGCACACCTGATTTAAAATTTCAGGCTATTATAGCCACAATTATTAATTATAAGGTCAATAATAATATGAATAAGAAAACTGTCAAAAAGCCAGCTGGTCCAGTGAAGAAGCCGATATCCAAAAAAGTACCGAAAAAGAAAATTTATGCTGAGCCGAAGCTTGCTAAATCGCAGCAACGTAAAGTGACTAACGCTTGGAATCCAAGCCGGATGCCATCAAGAGGCAAGCCAAGATAATTATCTAAATATGTTTTCAAATTATTTCCTTACCACCACTTTAGCGAGAATTTTTGTGCGGCTGATTTTCATGCGGATGATTAGTCTTGAATCTAGCCCATTTTCAATAGCTTCAGTGAGGAAGATGGTTTCACTGGCGGATGTATATAATTCTGTTTTCGCATAACACTTGTAATCAATAATGTAGCCATTACCACCAGTTAGAATCAGATACGATCCGACAGATAATTTGAAGTTAAAACGGCCTTCCTGGTCAGTTATTTGTAAATCAAACTGTCGGTTGCTTCTCGGGGAGAAAACTCTGACAATGACACCCTGGATGCGATTATTGGTATTACTTTCCTGGACATGGCCCCAGAAATTGCCTCGGTTAGCAAATATTTTACTAATCAAGAGCAGAAAATAGGCTAAATAAATACTAAGAATCAGAAAACCAGCTAAGTTTTTTTGAGAGATCACTAGGTAAAAGGCACTGATCGAGCCACTGAATAAGATGAGCAAAGTTGCAAGCGCGCCTTGTTCAATGAAAAGTTGCTGCAGTTTAGGAAATGACGTTCCCTGCTGTGGTTGCATGGCGAAGTCTAGGGAAATAAAGCCGTCTTTTTCGATTGAGATTGCTTTTTCTGCAGTATTAAATCCGGAATGAACTACTTTTACTTGAAATTGTCCTGAATTGGCTTTAAAACCATAGCACCCGGCGCGATCTGAAATTGTATGTTCGAGAATTTTGTTATTATTGATATCTTTTAAATAAATTGTGGCATAGGCTACTGGCCTTTGTTTCTGATGATCATAGATGATGCCCCAACAAGTATGGATTTTGGGGCGGAAAAACCAGTGAAGCGGAAGTATGGCAATTGTTTGGTAAATAATACTGGTATAGATTACGGGCAGCAAGTATAGCACTATGGTAATTAGAAAAAATATGAGCACTGGATCAGACCGATTAAAGTTAGGTGTATTACCTGATAAGGGAAGATTACTTAAAGATAAGGCAGATACGTTGCTGGAAAAGCTTAAGAATACAAAGATAAGAGCAATAGCTCTAATCCCGAATTGGTGATAATGAGAAGTTTTTCTTGTCAAAGTGGTAAATGAAAAATTATAGTTCAATCTAGCAAAAGTGGCAATGCGAGTCAATTTTTCGGTTTGTCAAGGCAAGTTCACTTGACTATCAATGTCTGGACTTTAGCTTGGGTTGCGTTATAATCAGGCTAATTATTAATTTTATGATGATTCAATTACATTTTATCCAACTAGAGATTCTCAAAAAGTTACTTTTTTCTGAAGGATTGCACTTTAGTGATTTACGTCCGAGTGAACAGATTGAGAATAATTTATTACAGTTTCATCTGGAAAGTTTACTGAAACATCAATTGGTGGAGAAACAAGGAAATATTTATAGTTTGACACAATTTGGTAAAGAATATGCCAATCGTATGGATACCGAGCAGACGCGGATTAAAATGCAGGGTAAAATTAGTATGTGTCAATGCTGCATCAGGACAACAAAAAATGGTAATGAATTTCTGATTTATACTCGTAAAAAGCATCCCTTTTTCAACTCCCAGGGCTTTCCAGCAGGTAAAGTGGAATTGGGTGAAACGACAATTGCTGCAGCAGAACGTGAACTCTTCGAAGAAACAGCATTAAAAGGCAAAGCTGAACTTTTCATGCTGGAACATCATCTGGTACACGGTCTCGAGAAAAATGAACTGCTCGAAGACAAATATTTTTATTTCTATCGCTTTCAAAATCCCACTGGCAAGTTAAAGCCCAATAATGAAGGACTTTTTGCTTGGATCAAGGAGGCGGATCTAACCACGTATATTACTAAACCGTTTGATGGTATCGAGCGGATACTTTATATTGTCAAGCGAATCAAAGAAATTGAGTCACCATTGACATATGAAGAGTTGAGTTATCGTACGGGGAATTTTTGAGGGGATGTTGTCCGGTGAGCGGTGATCGGAAGACGGAAAAGGAGTATTAAGTATCAGGTATCAAGTATCAAGTATCATGTATCAAGTATCAAGTAGAAAAAAGTAGCTGGTAGCTGAGTAGCTTGCTCCGCCTGACCTTAGGCAGGTAGCTATATAGTAAATGAATTATTATTAGTATCAAATAGCTAATACGTCATTCCGGAAGTTAGATTTTCTTAACCTTAGTTTAGAAAATCAACTGTCCGGAATCTAACCTTATGTTACTATATACTCTTTCTCCAAATTGCAAATTGCAAATTTCAAATTCCACCTTCCTACATCCTCCGCTTACCGATAACCGATCACCGGACACCGATTCGTTTCTAATCATTTGACACTATTCGTGATTAAGTTACAATTAGCTACAAGCTACAATTCTTGTGACTTTTAATCTCCGAAAGGATTATTGAAGTATATTAATAATTAAATTCAACTATGAAGTCTTTTACCAACACAATTAAAGACTTAAGAGAAGAGCAGTCTTCGCAGGCGGATCCACGCTTTCAACAAGCGCTGCGCGAGAAGCTCGTCTTGAAAATTTCCGAGCAGCAAAAGCCCGGGAAAAATTATTTTACTTCAATATTTCCTAAAATGAAAAAGTTTAGTTTAGCGTTCGCAGCGTTAGTTTTGGTGACCCTTGTCGTCACAATTGCGATTTTTAAAAATCCGTTTAGTTCCAAAACTCTTACTGTAGCAGAGGCTGTGGAGAATATTAGGCATAAATATCAGGACATCGAAGATATTAATGCCATTCTTCACACTAAAACACAGATGACTTTGCAGTATCCAGTTACTGATAATACACCAGCTAAAGTAGAAGCGATCACATATAACTATTGGGGTGAACGAAAAAGCGGTATGTATAAAAATTATGTTACTACAGGAAATGATTACATTTATCAAGTAGTAGATCAGGACAATATTAGTTGGGATTATAACAGCAAGACTAATGAGCTTAGAAAAACGATCACAATTAATAAACTTGCAGTAGAACTTCCTCCTGTTTATCAAACAATTCCTTCTCTAAATAATGTCAATGATTTTTTAGGGCAGCAAGATCTCAAAATTGCGGAACAAAATGACTCTCAAATTGTTTTTGAATTTACAGTGTATTCTAAAGATACCAATGTTACTTGGATCAATAAATATTATTTTAATAAAGATACTTATCTTCTGGACAAAATTGACGAAAGAAATATTGCTAATCAAGCAGAGTATATTATTACTGAGTATTTAATTCAGGAAACTATTCCAACTACAGATGAGAATATTAAAGAGCTGTTTACTTTTGAAATGCCGGATAAACCAGGGATGCAGATAATGGTTTATCAGACTGATCTTAAAACCTTGGAATATGATAAGTTTCTTGGTACGACAATCGTTCCAACTGTTGATGCTCCTACCGTGTCGCCAACATCGATCGTCAGCATTATTCCTACCAATTCGGGAGCACAGTATATTGAAAATAATAAAGTTAAGTTTATTTTGCCCGCAGACTGGAATACTGATGGAGTTCCTTTATTCCAAACAGCCGGAATCATTGAATTCAACAAGGACCCATATAAACTATTTCTCGACACCAATCTGCAAATCACTGGTGGTGGCTTCTATGGCGTGTTACCAGAGGGGATCTGTACAGATAAAAGTATTGTCAAGGAAACTAGCAAAATTGATGCCAAATATAGTATTGAAAATTATTATGTAGATTTAGCAAAGTTAAATCTGGAATCAGCTGATTGCCAGAGTGTTATTCGTGGAAGTGCCACTAATACTACTGGCTTGATCTGGTTTGGCTCATTTATCAAGAACAATAATGATTATCCATGGATAAAAATAGGTAATGATCCTTTAAAAAATGGTATTTCCTTTACCTTTAAATATGCAGATTATACAGGGACTGGGAGCGATATCAATTATCCGACCAAAGGTTCGCCGGAATTGAATTCAAGACTAATGGAGTTTCAAAACATATTTACTAATTCCTTAACCATCAAATAAAGATCAGTGGACCGAGAAGAGCAGCTTATACAATTATGTCACGGGGATTTACAGCACTTTGCTACTATTTATGATTGGTTTTTCGCAGACGTTTATCGCTATGCTTATTCTCTCACCCAGGATAAGCATAGCGCTGAAGAAGCTACAGCAGAAACCTTCTTCAAGGCTCTGCAGGCATTTCCCAAATATCAATTTCAAGGTAAAAGCATCAAACACTGGCTCTTCGTGATCCTACGGAATCAGGTCTATAAATCAAGTAGCAAAGCGCAGCAGCAGATTCCTCTAGAAGTTGAGTCACATGATCAGACTACAGAAGATCAAGGCATTTTGGAACAAATGATCACTGAAGTTGATCAGCAGCAGGTCCAATTTGCACTTGCAAATCTACAACCCTATGAACAGGAAATTATTAAACTGCGTTTCTGGGAAGAACTTTCCTTCGAAGAAATCGCCGAGCTTACTCAAAACAATCTTTCTCAGGTGAAAATGTGTTTTTACCGCAGTTTGGAGAAGCTCAGAAAAGCATTGAAGCAGTTTGAAGTATAATTCAAACTCGCTTGTTTTTCCTGAAACTTTGAATTATAATTCAAATTATGAATAAGCTATTAAAGCGTACAATATATCTAAAGAGAATCTTACCTTATGTCGATAAGTCTATTGTGAAAGTAATTACAGGACAAAGAAGAGTAGGGAAGAGCTATATAATGTTGCTAATAGTAGAGGAACTCAAGCAAAGAAAAGTAAAAAAAGAACAAATAATCTATATCAATAAGGAAGATTTAAGCTATGAATTTATCAAGGATCATACTGATTTGGCAAAATATGTCGAATCTAGAATAAAAGATATTAAATTGAAATATCAAAAGATTTATCTTTTTATTGATGAAGTTCAGGAAATTAAAACCTTTGAAAAAGCAATTAGAAGCTTTTTGTTGAATGATAAGTTTGATATTTATTTAACTGGAAGTAATTCCAGTATTGTATCAAGTGAAATTGCTACATATCTTTCTGGCAGATATATTGAGTTTCGAATTTACCCATTAAATTATAAAGAATTTTTAAAGTTTAGCGGTTTAGATAACTCTAATAAAACTCTGTTGATGTATATGAGATACGGGGGCTTACCATTTTTACGTAATTTGGAATTAGTGGATGAGGTGATATTTAATTATCTTAAGAATATTTATAATACAATTCTTTTACAAGATGTAGTGAAGCGTTTTGACATTCGTAATGTCAATTTTATGGAGTCTTTGGTTAAATATATTGCTGACACAACTGGTGCTTTATTGTCAGCAAATAGTATTGCAAATTTTCTGAAACAAGAGCGTTCAAGTATTTCACCGAATATTGTATTGGATTATTTGTCAGCTTTAAAATCAGCATATTTTATTGATGATATTAAAAGGTATGACATTAGAGGCAAAAAATTACTTAAATTAAATTCCAAGTATTATTTAAATGATATTGGGATACGTAATGCAATCAGTGGATTTCGTGAGACTGATCAAGGAAAATTATTTGAAAATATTGTGTTGACTCATTTGTTAAGTAATGGATATCAAGTTTGGGTAGGTAATCTTCAAGATTTGGAAATTGATTTTGTAGTGGAAAAGAATAATGAAATTAAATATATTCAGGTTGCCTATAAAATATCTTCTGAAGCAACAAAGAAAAGAGAATTTGGGAATCTTTTACTAATTAAAGATAATTATGAAAAATTGGTGGTGTCTGGGGAAGAAAATATTGCTAATTATCGAGGTATCAAGCACTTGAATATTCTGGATTTTTTAATTAAGTATAAATAAAATCAGAAGTTCCCGCACAATTTTTGGAATAAATTCGAAATTGATGGATTCCGGTCAAGTTAATCATTTATATACATAAATCAGATTATATAAATAATCAAGAGGAATAATTTCATTTTTTAGATAAATTTTGTTACTTCACAAATTTTTCCCCTCTTTGTGCTATACTTTTCTCTTCACTTAGCGAAAATTTATGGCACAAAATAAAATTAGCATTATCTATGCGTCGACTTCCGGGAATGTAGAGATTGTAGTGGAGACAGTGGCTGAGGTTTTGCAGGCAAAAGGAATGACAGTGACTTTAAACCGGGCGGAACAAACTGCTAAAGAGATTTTTCTGGAAAATGATTTGTTTATTCTCGCAACCTCGACGATGGAGCATGGTGCCATCAATCCTTTTTATTCCCGTTTACTCAAAGAAATGCAAAGTTTGGATTTGGCTGGCAAAAAGGCGGCTTTTATTGGCCTAGGTGATGCTCGTTATGAGCCGGTCTACTTCAATGCTGGTGTCGAAATTCTCAAAAAAGGCTTTTTGGCAGCTGGAGGCACAGAGATGTTCCGGACGATTAAAATTAATGGTGAACCATATAAAATTCTGGAGACAATTGTGAAGAAATGGGCGGAAGACCTGGAAGCGGTAGTCAGTAGTCTGTAGACAGGAAGAGAATCGAATAGCATGCTGAAACAAGTTCAGGATCGAATTTCGAATGTAGAATTCAGAGGGAAAGGGCATTTCGCATATTTGAAATTTAGTTTATATTTCATCAAAATCCGATCACCGATCACCGGTCACCGGACACCGTTCTAACCATGAGTACAAAACGCTTTTCAATCAAAATCACCGGAGCTTCCGGACAGGGAATCAATTCTATTGGCGAGATGCTGGCCAAGGCTTTGAAGAACAACGGTTATAAAATTTTTGCCTACCGTGAATATCCTTCTTTGATCAAAGGTGGCTGGTCTTCATACCAGATCGAGATTAGTGACCTGGAGCTTGCTTCGTCTGAAGAAAAATGTGATTTACTGGTGTGCCTTGACCGCGAATCGTTTTATCACTATTTACCCACCGTGGATGCTGGTGGTGTGGTAGTACATTCGTTGATTAAACTGAAATTAAATGAAACTGAGCCACTTAAGTCAGGTGCGCGCATTAATGAGAAAAAGTACTTAGAAGACAATAAAATTCAGATAGAATTTATCGATGCCATTGCTGAGTCCAAAAGTAAATGGGGTAAAGGTATTTTCGCCAATACCATTCTCACTGGTTTTATTTGGAAACTATTGGGTGAGCCAGTTGCAGAAATTGAGTCAGAGTTATCGACATTTTTCAAAAATAAACCGGAAATTATCCCGACAAATATCGAAGCATTACGCTATGGTTATGAACGAACGACAGAATTGAAACAATTTAAATTGGATTTTAAAAAAGATAATTCCTGGCAGGACTCATATATTCTTTCTGGTAATCATGTTTTGGCACTTGGTGCGATCCAGGCTGGTACTAGAGCATATTATAGCTATCCGATGACCCCGGCGACTTCAATTCTGGAATATATTGCTGAGACTAGCCATCAGACAGGAATTCTTGTCAAACAAGCTGAAGATGAAATCACTGCGGTGCAGTTGACAATTGGCAGTATGTTTGCCGGTACTAGAGCATTTACAGCTACTTCTGGTGGCGGATTTGATCTGATGTCAGAGACGCTTTCACTAGCTGGCATGATCGAAACACCTTTGGTGGTAGTGCTTGCCCAAAGATCTGGTCCCGGGACAGGGCTACCTACCTGGAGTGGTGCCGGAGACTTGAATCTGGCTGTCAATGCTGGACATGGAGAGTTTCCCAGGTTGGTACTGGCAATTAGCGACGTCGCTTCGGCATTTATTATGATGCAGTTGGCTTTTGAATTTGCAGAAGCATTTCAGATCCCAGTCATTGTACTTACCGAAAAGCAGATCGGGGAATCGCTTTATAATTTTAAAAAGTTTCCCTTGAGTTTACCAATTCAGCGATATTTACTGAATGGAGAAGCGCTGAAAACTGTGAAAAGTGAAGATCGTTATCAAATTACAGAGAGTGGTATTTCTCCTAGATGGTTACCCGGAAGCAGTGAACAAACTTATGATGCTAATAGTGATGAGCATTGGTTGGATGGTAGTGATAGTGAGATTGCAGAACAAAACATTCAGATGTATGAGAAACGGATGCGAAAATTAACTAAACTCCAAAAACAATTACCTGAGCCAGTTTTATATGGTAATCTGGATGCAGAGAATATTCTAGTTGGTTGGGGAAGTGTCAAAGGTGCAGTAATTGATGCCTTGGCAGAGATAGAAAATCCTGAAAAGTTTGCTTATTTACACTACGAATTTATGTTTCCCCTACGTACAAATAAACTGAACGATCTTGTGAAAAAAGGCAAAAAGATTAGTTTGATTGAAGGCAATTATTTAGGACAATTAGGAAAAATGCTACAAGCGGAAATTCCTGAGTTGAAATTTACTGATAAGTTACTCAAATTTAACGGTCGTCCTTTTTTCGTTGATGAACTTAGTTCTTACTTTAGCAGCAAATGATGAATACAGATAACTCCAAACCAGTTGAATTCAGTGATTATTATAACCCTAATATTTATACCTGGTGTACTAATTGTGGAAATTATGGAATACATGCTGCTTTGAAGCGAGCACTGGTTGCTGAAAACATTAGCCCAGGTAACACCATGATGTTTTTTGATATTGGCTGTAATGGTAATGGCTCAGACAAGATTCTCGGTTACCGGATGCATGGCCTGCACGGACGGGCTATTCCTGTTGCAGTCGGTGCTCATCTTGCCAATCGTAAACTGCAGACAATTGCTTTTGGTGGCGATGGTGCTTCCCTCAATGAAGGCGTCAATCATCTCGTACATGCGATCCGTTCTGATTACAATATTCTCTTCATTCTCCATAATAATGAAAATTTCGCCTTGACTAAAGGCCAGGCATCATCGGCAACAGAGACTGGAAGAGTTTGCGATGCTTGTCCAGATGGACCGGTAGAAAGTTCAATCAATATTATGAGTTTTATACTCGCCATGAATCCTAGTTTCGCTGCCAGAAGTTTTTCTGGTGATATTCATCAGATGACCGATGTGATTCGTGCCGGGATCAGGCATCAGGGTTTCAGTGTCGTGGAAATCATGCAAAATTGTCCTACTTATAACCGCTATTCTGGACATGAATGGTATCAGAAGCGGGTCTATGATGTGACGAAATTAGCTGATTATGATAAAACAGATCTCAAAGCAGCTCAGAATATCGCTCAAGATCTTAAAGAAAAAATTGCCACTGGTGTGCTTTATGAAAAACCGCGGGGTGATTTCTATTCGAAACTTGTGAATCGTAAAGATTACAAAACTGAATTAGTTGAAGAAGTGAAAGCTGGGGAGATTGGGAAGTTGATGGAGGCTTTTCGGTAGACGGAAATTAGATAAAAGCCATTAGTTAGAAGTTAAAAGGAAAACTGGACTAGTCGATTTATTTAATCTTCTATCTATTAACTATTAACTTTTTCCTATTAAATCTACCAGCTACTTGATACATGATACATAATACGTGATACTAATTCCTGGTAATGATTGTCCAAATTTTCTTCGATTTTACGAACTATTATCTTTTAACTTCTAGCTTTTGGCTTTTTTATTCAATTTGCAAATTGCTAAACTATGCGACTAATAGATATTATTGACAAAAATTGGTTTTGGTGGCCATTGGTGAAGTTAAAACCCAAAGCCACAGAGAAAATTACGCTCAAGCATGTTTTTCAATATACTTTTTGTTATTTCGCTTTAGCATTTGCAATAGCAGTCATTTTATTTTTATTAGTAATTATTCCGATAACTTTGATTTTACTTGATTCGAATCAAGGTGCTACGTTTAGTGTTTTGATCCTTCTTGGATTAGAAATTTTCTTTGGGTTAATATTCATAATGTTTCCGATGCTATTTATCAATTATTTGTTTGTGATGCGCGCCTGGAATAGCAACCACTGGTTGGAAGAATGAAAACTGAAATCCGAAATTTGAGTTTAATTTTTTTTACTAGATACCAGATACTAGATACCAGATACTTTTTTATACATGATACATAATACGTGATACTAATTTTTGGTAATGATTGTCCCAATTTTTTTTGGACACTATAAACTATTATCTAATAACTAATAACTTCTAACTACTATCTATTAATTAAATTATGTCTCAAAGTATTTCATCCAGTATTGCCAGAGGCGCTGATTTTACCTGGTTGCTGAACATCGCCCGTGATGGTAGCACCCGTGATTTGGTTGAGGAAATTAAATTTTTAAATGAACGATTCCTTAGTGAAGGATATTTGGAAGCAAGTGAAGAAGAAATCCATTTGCTTTTGGACAAATATGATATTTTTGTGGGGAAGAAGGACATTCTTCGTGCCATGAAGGATTATACAGAAATTTTTCGGGAAAACCTGCATATGTTACATCAAAATTTTTGGGCTGAGGATGCGAAAATAGTGGTTGATTTGGGTGCTAACTTTGGATTTTTTACGTTAAAGGTAAAACAGAATAGTCCAGATGTCAAAATAATTTCAGTGGAACCTAATGTGTATGCTTTTGATTTATTAGTTAAAAATGTATCCCAGAATCGTTTGAAAAATATATATCCTGTAAATAAAGCGATTGCCGGTCAGGATGATTTTTTAAATATTTATAGTATTGTCAACGCCAGTGCCTTAAGTGGCAAGTATCCGCCCAAATCTAGTGCAGAGAAATATTCCTGGATCAGAGATGAAATGCTATCAGTAGCTTCTGTAGAAGGCATTACGCTAGGGCATCTTTTCGAAGAATATAATCTTAATCATGTGGATTTATTAAAAATTGATGTTCAGGGTATGGAGTTGGAAATTATAACTGCTGCAGTTGATTTGTTGGATAAGGTTTCGAGAATAGTGGTGGAGCCACATTCAGTTGAAAGTAGGGAAAAGTTAACTCAAATTTTGACACAGATTGGTTTTAATTTAGTCTTGGATGAAGGAATCGAATATGGAGATCTGTATTTCGAGCGATGATTAATAGCTCGTCACAACCAAGCATAATTTTTGATCGATAATTTCCAGATAGCTTGCCTGATGATAGTCAATGTATCCAGTGTTGATGAAATTTTGTTCTGGAAGAAATTCTGCCAGATGAGTATGACCGCAAACAAAAATTTGATTAGCTGCTATTTTTGGTAGAATTATTTTTTTTATCTTTGCATTATCTCTTTGTAACTTTTTTCGTTCCAGATTTTTTAAAAATTTCGGCAGGTTTGGATTAAAAATAATTGCATCCAACATTTCGTTTACATATCTGGTGAAGAAATTATTCAAAAAAGGAAAACGTTCTACTTTGCTTTTGAAAACCCGATTACCATGCTCGATTACAAGAGTTTTCTCATTCAAGACAATTTGATATTTGGCGACAATTTGAGTAGCGAAAACTAATGCTTTATTGGAAATTTCAGCAAGAGGGTCATGATTACCGGCAATGTAGACCGTTTGTTTTGTTTTTAAAATTGGGAAAAGCTGTTGCCATTTCGATTGGAGAAATTGATCACAGCTTAGATAATAACCATCATAAAAATCACCATTGATGATTATGCGATCTGCGTTTTCACAAAGTGTTTTTAAAAATTGAAATTTTTTATTTTCAAAATGTTGCTTAAGATGAGTATCAGAAAATATGATTGTTTTCATTTCAGTTTCTGTTTTAAATAAATTCTATCCTGTATAAATCATAGCAAAGAAAAGCTGGAAACAGCTAAAAATTCTTTTGGGTAACGTGTATAATTACAAAATATTAACCATTTTATGATGAAAAATATCAAGGTACGTTTTGCCCCAAGTCCCACTGGTCATTTGCATATTGGTGGTATCAGAACTGCATTATGGAATTTTGCCTATACCCAAAAATTAAAAGGTGAATTTATGGTACGAATTGAAGATACTGATCAGAATCGCTTTGTCCCTGGTTCTGAAGCAGAAATCTTCGAAATGATCAGCGCATATGGCTTGAGCTGGGATAGTAAAGCAAGACAGTCAGATCGAATTAAAATTTATCAAGAATATGCGGAAAAACTTGTAGAATTGGGTGCTGCTTATTATTGTTTTCTCACTGAGAATGAAATAGCAGAACAGAAAAAAATTGCTGCAGAAAATAAAATACCTTATAAATTTGGATCTCAATATCGGGATTTACCACTAGCAGAAGCGAAAAAAAAAGTAGCAGCTGGTGATAAATTTGTGATTCGTCAGAAGATTCCGGTTGGAAGAGAGATTGTCTTTGTCGATCAAATCCAGGGTAAAGCTACATTTAATTCTGATGAGATAAATGACGGTGTGCTTTTAAAATCAGATGGCTTTCCCACATATCACCTGGCTGTTGTGGTCGATGATCATCTGATGGGAATTACTCATGCGCTTCGAGGTACTGAATGGCTACCTAGCGCTCCCAAGCATGTTTTGTTGTATGAGGCCTTGGGCTGGGATCTTCCGGAATTTTTTCACTTCCCTTTGATCCTTGATCCAGATGGTGGCAAGTTATCTAAACGAAAAGGCTCTGTGTCTGCTATTGAATTTCTCAAAGAAGGTTATTTACCTGAGGCAATACTTAATTTTCTGATGCTTCTAGGCTGGTCACCAAAAGTAGAACGGGAATATGGTGAAAAAGAACGGGAGATTTTTTCATTAGCTGATTTTATTGAATTGTTTGATCCACATGATTTAAACAAAACAGCGGCGGTTTTTAATCGGGAGAAATTGCTCTGGTTCAATCAGAAATATATTCAAATGCTGGAACCGGACATGTTAGTAATTCGTTTTAGTATCTGGTTGAAAAAATATTCTGAAAATGAAAGCTTGATTGCAGCAATTATTGATCGTGGACCTGATTACTTGGAAAAGGTCTTGGAACTTGTAAAGAGCAGAGTTAGAATTCTTAGTGAAATACCTCAAATGATTTCTTTTTATTATCAATTTCCTGCGTTAGTAAATTTATCTGCAATTAAACAACTAAAAAATATCGATCCAAAAATTTTAAAAACAGTAATTAAAAAATTTCTGGTGGAATTGGAAAAATATCCTGATTTTGCAAAATGGCAGCATGAAGACTGGGAAAGTTATGTCCGTAAACTAGCTGAGTATAATCAATTAAAAGCAGGTCAGTTATTTATGGCATTGAGAGTGATGATTACTGGTACACCTTTTTCACCTCCGCTCTGGGAAACAATGGAAACTTTGGGACAACAAGAAATTTTTAAACGAATTAATGCCTATCTTTAAATGAAAAAGTTTTTTATCATAATTTTTTTGGCAATTGGCTTATTAGTAATATGGCCAAAATCTGTTTTTGCTCAAGAAATTAGTAACGTGACTGTGTTACTAAATTTTCAGGAGGAAATGACAGAAGTGCATTATGCTGCTTTACTTAGTAACACAGCTTCTGACAAAGCTGTAACCAGTCTTAAATTAAGTTTTCCCATTTCTTTTAAAACCTTGAGTATACAATTAGCTGGTCAGGATTTACCTTTGAAACAGGAAGGGCAAGATATTATTATTGATTTGAGCCAACGACGGATTGAACCACAAAAAAATGCTCAGATAGAAATAACAGCAATGACAGAGGCATTGCTTGCTAAGGTGGATGGATTTCGCCGGATTTATATTCCGGGCTTTAATTTGCTCAATACTGATCAGGAATACGAATTAAAAGTTCAAATTCCCAAGGCTTGGGGAGCCGTCTCATATAGTAGTGAGAATTATAATTATTCCAAGATTTCAGATACCACTGATCAGCTGGCATTGATTACCAATCATGCGCAATTATTTTCTTTTGGAAATTTATCAGGAGCTGAAGTAAATGCAGAATGGAAATTAATTAAAGAAGAACAAAATGTTCAAGTTCAGGTACCGATTCCTGCTTCGCCTTTGACAGGTTTTGTTTTTACTGCACAGGAAAATACTGATAAAGCTGCCCGTGATTTTGAATATAATGAATTTCTGACAATTACTTCCAAACAAGGATATATGCAGAAAGGTAGTTATCACGGATACATCTATCCTTTAAAGGGTGAAATTCATTTTTTGAATGAGGCAAATTTGTGGAGCAAAGGAAGCGATAAGTTTGAGGTTAATAAATCATCGAAAGCAGCAGATATTTATCAAAAAATTATTGAAAAATTTTCACCGCAAAAACAGTTAGAAGATTATCAACGCTTATCAATTGAAAAAATTTTAGAAAAACCGGCACAGAACTCATTAGATTATGCTTTTACTCTTGCAGCATTATTACGTCAGCAGGGTAGTGAATCACAAGTGGTTTATGGCATTGTGAATTTTCCTGTTACCAATCAAAACCGCTGGCATTTTTGGGTCATCTCGCGCCCAAATAATAAGGCTGAATGGCAACAATCTGATCCTTTTTTGGAAGATCTGACTGGGTTTTCATTCTTTGAGAAAATCAATCCAGAACGTATTGCCTGGGGTAGTGCTGGAAATGTTGAAAATATTGCTGATTTAGGATTTCAATATTTAAATTCGCCAGATACTTTGATTAAATTTATTAGCCCTGAAATACAAGTCAAGAAAGAAATTGAAGTGACATTAAATGAAACTGATAAAATATATTCCGGGTTAAATTTACCAGTTCAATTGACTATTAGAAATAATGGTAATACTTCGGTTTATCTAAATGAAGTCCAATTAGAAAATGTGATTTTAAAAGCTGAAGAAGTAACAAAATTTTTGATTATTCCCAATAGTGTAGCTGTCATTCCAGTAGAAGGTGCTGTGATTCGTAATCCCTTAACTAGCGGTGAGTATATATTGCGAGGTAAATTAAAAGCAAATATTCAAGGTGTGGCAGAAGATGTAAAATTTGAAAAATTGGTAGCAGTGGAGGTAGATCATCGCCGATTATTGACGAATGCAGCAGCAATATTTGTAATAATTTTTACCGGTTATTACCTGATACGTTTTTATCGCCGAAGAAAGAAGAACGGATAGGATAGGCTTTGAAGAATTCATTGGAGACAAGGACGTCTGCCCTATAGGATGTTCCACCAATCTCTAGATTTCAATTTACAGATTCCGGATTCCAGTTACCAGTTTTCACTTTTCCGATTTCAGTTTGCTTTCAATTTGCTATATAATTTAAATTGTTTAATTCAGTAAGAAATGTTAGGAAATCCAAAAAAATATGTTTTAACTTTTTCACAGGTAGGTGAAGATGACCTAGAGTTAGTGGGTGAAAAAATTCTTCGTTTACGAAGAGCAGAGCAGGCCGGGATCAACTTGCCACTTGGTTTTGCCATCACTTCTACTGCCTTTGATGATTTTTTAACAGCCAATGATTTAGTAGATTATATTGCTCCGCGTATCAATGAAGTGGATTTAGAAGATTTGCATCAGGCAAAAAAGTCGGGTGAAGATATTCAGCAGGCGATTCGAGCTGGTACAATTCCGGAAATTGTTTTGAAACCAATTATTCAAGCGTATAATAATCTTTCCGGTTTTACAAAATCATTTGTCAGATTACGCACTTCTTTTCCTACAATTGTAATTGATGAGACACATTATGGTCAGGAAAATATTCAGGATACTGTGAGTGGTGAAGCGATGCTAGTTGCTGGTATCAAAGAAATGTGGGCTAGTCTTTTTGCTCCAGTGGCTTTGAATTTTCGCTCCAAAATTAATTATGAAGGATATTTGACTTCAGCACTTTTAGTTCAAAAAATGGTTCAGGCTGAAATTTCTGGTAGTGTATTTAGTGTGGCACCAGTAGGAAATGACATTGATCAGATTGAAATCACAGCTGTTTATGGCAATTATCTCCGTGAAAAAGCAGAAGAATTTATTCCAGATAGTTATCTTGGCAGTAAAAAATCAGAAGAAATTATTGAGAAACATGTAGTGGATCAGGAATATATGTACGTTCGAAAACACAATCATAAGGGTAATGATGCCAATTTAAAAGTCACTTTATCATCTGCTTGGCGTAAAAAACAAAAACTTGATGATAAATATGTGATCAATTTAATTAGAATCACAAAAATTCTTGAAGAAATATTCAAGCATCCTCAGGAAGTGGATTATGTTTTAGAAGGTGGTAAAATTTTTCTTTATAATTTTCAAACAATTAAAGATTTGAATATTGCTTGGAAATCTCAAATGCAGCGTATTACTGATAAGATAGCTGCAAAAGCTTTGATCAGTAAGGCTGAAGAAGAACAGAAAAATCTTACTCCCAAACCTGAAAAAAAAGATGTCACAGAATTGGTAGCGGAAATAAAGGCTGAAGTTGCTTTGCCGGCCAAAATTTCAGATGATTCATTGCTTGAAACTCAAGTGACAACCACTTTGGAGCCTTTGGCATCACTTACAAAGATTATTCTGGCAAAAGGTACAGGAAAAGACCTTACTTATGGTCTTTTGCATTTTATTTATACTCTAAATGACTGGCTGGATTTGACTGGAGATGAAATATTGGCTGTAGATCAGATCGATCCTCAAAAAATTCCGGAAATAAACAAAGCCCGCGGTATTATTATATCTGGTGTTTTGGATAGTATACAGCTTGAGTCGATTACTGTCCCGGTGATTTCTGAAGCTGATCAAGTATTTCGTCTTTTACACGAAAATGAAGTAGTGACGCTTGATCCAGTTACCGGCACAATATATCTTGGTGCCGGAAAAAGAAACGTCCAGCAAGATGAATCAGTTAGAGTAGAGCCAAAACAATCATCTCAACCAAGCATCCAAATGGATCAAGCTTCAGAAGTCAGTCCTTTTCGTACTGATACCTCAATTTCTGAAAAGTCTACTCCTGATAAATTGTCCACATTTAAATTTGCACCTATCAAAATTAAACAAAGCAATAAATTAATTCATCAAAATACAATTACTGATTTGATTCAATTTGTTGATTTAGCTCATCCAGAGGTAGATCCAGCTTTGGTACATGGTTTGTTTTTGGAACTGACTGATGTTTTTAAATATTACCAAATTGATCCACAAATCCTCTTTGAAAGTAGCAGACAAAAACGTAATTTTATTGAAGAATTTGTTGTCCTGATTACCGATATTGCTGAAAAAATGAAAACGAAATATATAATTATTAATAGTGCAGATATTGATTTTCTTAGAAAACATTTCGATCGAAATGATATGAGTAAAGCCAGTCTGATGCAGATAGAACTGGAATTAATCTCTGTACTTCGTAATCGGGAAAATCTCCGAAATATCTGGTATGGTCTGACAAATGTTGAAAATAACTTGGAACAAATTGAACAAAAAAAGAACATTAATGCTTTTGGTTTGAGAAGGACAGCTACGTTTAAAATTGTTACAAATTTACAATATCTGCTTCCTGCTCTAACTGTAAAAAGGTTAGTAGCTGATGGAACGGATGCGATTTTAATTGATATTGATGCTTTGTTGCATTTGATTTATGCCGGTGCTACTGAAGCCAAGGAAATTGACCAGGAAGTATTGGATTTTATTGGTTGGATTGTCCATATCGTTAATCATAATAAAACCAAGCTTTACCTAAAAACTGAAAACTATTTATTTTCCAAGGCAATGGTCGAACAGTTATTAGAAAAAGGTCAACTGATTATCATTGCAAAGGAAGAGCAGCTTGCCACTTTACGTCCAATTATCGTTGAAAGTGAGCAGCAAAAAATTGAAAAAAAGAAAAAGCGTGGTAGAAAGAAAAAAATGATTGATTATGGATTTTGAAAATAACTGAAATCGGAAATCTGGAATCAGTAAATCCTATTTAGGTGCTTTGATTTCATTGGAGACGTTATAGGCAAAGAACGACCCCTTTTCTTGTGATTGATTAGTAATGAGAATCTCAAAGCTAGTTAATTGTAGCTGGCTATTGATATAAACAGTGTAAGTTTGTTTAATTGGCTGGTTATATTCATTTACTATTTCACTAGTTCCGCCAATGATTCGATAGTTATCGATTCCAACCTGCTCGAAGCGAGATGTAAGGGTCTGCTGCTTTTCTGTAGCAATAAGAATATCTGTAAAACGAAGCGAAATTTTTGGTGCGATACTGCCTTGTTCCCAGCGTTTGTAGACCGGGTCAAAGTAATAGGCACTATCACCAATTAAGAATTTTGATTTTTCCTGTTGATAATTGGTCTGAGGGTCACAATTAAGTGGGATAAATGAGGTACGGACTTCTTTGTCCGGGAAAATCGCTTGATAAGTTTCTCCATAACAGCTATTAGTCTTGAGATCATAAAAGCTGAAGATTCCCTGAACTGCTGTAACTGGTTTTAATTGTTTTAATACCTCAGTTAAAAAATCTTTTTCAGTACATTCATTAAAGCATTTTTGTAAATCGCTTATCGAGGTGAGAGGCGCTTCAGTAGGTCTAGTAGTTGCTGCAATAGTAGGACATTTGACTTCAGGGCAGCTGGTTGTTTTTTTTTGATTTAGTGCCAGGTAGATGGTAGTAATCAAAAAAAACACAGTTAAACCAAGGCAGATTATAGTGGCTTTGATCAGAACTGCTGGCCGTAGTAGAGTATTTTTTAAAGTTGGAAGTTCAGCTGGTGTATTATTGATCATGATGAAATTTGGATTAATAGCTTATTATATGTTAGGTGAGATAGGGTAAGTTGTAAATGATTTATATTGGTAAAAATCCGGAAAGTGAATTAATAATATGTAGCAAAAACATTTTAATTAAATTGGGAATTATTTTATAGATAAAAAATATAAAAAACCCGCGAATGAATATACTAGAGAGCCAAAGAACACAAATTATTATTAAAAGAAAGATAAAAATTCTCATCAATGCTAAAACAATATCAATAATTTGATTGATTTCAAATTGTTTTTTTTTGATCTTTTTCATAAAAATGTTCTATATCAATAAACCAGACATTCTATTTTAAGTTTGCTATAATATTTTGACAATTATTTTATCAGATAGCAAATTTAATAATGTTAAACTTCAAACATCATATTCCTTATACTAAAATCAACCGTTCAATTATTCTATTGATTTTCTCAGATATGCATACCTGGGGAGGTTATCTGGTTATGACTTTTCTTGCTGGACTATATCTGGAAACAATTTTTGGAAATAAAACCGCAGAATATATTGGTATTGGTTCAGCTGTTTTTTTTATTACCAAGGCCATTATGCAAATACCAGTCGGAATTCTGATAGATAAAATAAAAACTGATAAAGACGAGATTTTATTGTTAGCTTTGGGGTCTACTTTAATTGGTTTGGCACTTCTAGCATATCCATTGATATTTTCATTGAGTTCTTTTGTAATATTGCAGTTAGTTTTAGGTTTAGGTTATTCATTTAATGTTACTTCGTGGCGGAAAATGTTTGCTAAGAATGTAGACGAGGGTAAAGAGGGAAGAGAATATAGTATATATGACACAATTATTAGCTTTTCTACTGCTATTCTGACTGCTTTAGCTGGAACCATTGCCAGCAGGGATAGAGATTCATTTAGTTTGGTATTTTTGGGATTAGGAATATTCAGTATTATTGGCGCATTTTATGCCTTGGCATTGTTTTTGGTCAAAAGGCGCAAGGCAAGCTAAAGTAGACGATGTTTCAAATTTTAATTATAGACCTTTCATTTTAAATCTGCTGAAGTTAATTTTGAATATGCATATCAGATTTAAAATTTCAGGCTATTATAGCCATAATTATTAGTCATAAGGTCTATAGTAAACGAAATCTTTCCTTTCTTCTCTCATGGTAATATGTTAAATTTATTTATAGGATTTTTATACTGCTCAAATTGAAACAAGGATTTAATCTGCTAAAACAACAAGTCGAACCTCCTACAGTTTGGAATAAAGTGTACGATTGGATTGTCGGTACTGCACGTCTGGTAGTGATTGTTGTAGAAGTTATTGTAGTGATTGCGTTTGTAGTTCGATTGATTATTGATGTACAAAGTGCTGATCTAGATAAAAAAATCCAAGCCAAAGAAAATCAGGTAACGCTTTTTAAAGAATCTGGTTCAGTCGACAAATACAATCGTATCCAGAATAAGACAAAAGCTTTTAATGATGCCTGGACTGAAACCCCAATATTTTCAAAAATTTATGCTGAAATAAATAGTTATATGCCTGTAAGTGGAGAAGACATAAATATCAATATGGATCAGAATGAAATTTCTATTACTGGTAAAGCTAGTGTAAAAGATATTGGCATCTTAGAAGTCAAGTTTAAATCTTCTTCGAACTTACAATGGACTGAAGTTAATAAAATAGAAACTCAAGGTAGTTCTCCTGATGAAATAGCTGATTTTGTTATTACTACAAAACTAAAATCACCTGAGATGCGAAAAATTTATGAAGTAACTAAATAATACTATGGCTTTAAGATTAAAAAATTCGTTAGTTAATAATCTACTGAGTTCTACTCAGAATAAAACATATACAGTTTTCATCGTTACTCTGATAGTAATCATTGCAATGTTCACTGCTGCAATTGTACCTGCATATTTATCTATTACGAATCAGTTGGTGGAAAATAAAGAGAAAAGAGCATATATTTCTGAAATGGATAAATATCTTGCAAATCTTACTGTACTATCTGAACAGGATGTGGAATATTCTGATAAAATTAATTTACTTGAATCATTATATCCCAATCTGGCAAATGATGAATTTTATATTTCCAATCTGGATTTAATTGCAACAAAATATAATTGTCAATTAAATTCAGTTAGTTTTGATAAAAGCGGTAAAAATTTGCCCGTCTCCAACCTTTCAAAGTATGCTGTTATCAAGCGAATACCAATAAATATTGAGTTGGCTGGAGAACTTGGAAATTTACAATTATTGATTTCTCATTTGGAGCAATTTCCAGCAGTGGTGAAAATATCAAAATTATCATATTCTAATAAAGTTTCTAAAGAAGCTGATCAAAGTAAAAATGAAAATAAATCGATTTATCTTCTCACAGTTAATGCTGAGTATTTTTATTGGACGTATCAGGAAATAAAATGAATAAAACATGGATTACACTTATTGCTATGGCCATAATTACTGTTTTAATTATGATTGGGTATGAATTTTTTTTGTCATTTACAGGTCAAAAAAGTAAATTTACTAAGCCTCCAATTAATCAGATCAACCCCGATCTGGGAATTCAGGAATTGAATTATATCAAATCACTTGAAGGTAATGTGATTCGCAAAAACGAGCAGCTGGATGCAAAATAATTTAATGATAGCGTCATCTATCATTTGGATCTAAATCAATTTTATAGACCTTTCATTTTAAATCTGCTGAAGTTAATTTCGAATATGCACCTTAGATTTAAAATTTCAGGCTATTATAGCCATAATTATTAGTTATAAGGTCTATAGTTAACTACAAATCATGAACAAATTACAAATTGGCACTGGAGGAATACCACTTTCTGCTGAAAATCGCAGTATTGAGGCCGGAGTGAAAAGACTTGAAGAAATTGGTTTAAATCATTTGGAGCTTGAATTTGTGCAAAGTGTTTATTTAGATTCGAAAAAAGCATATCAAACAAAAGAGAAGATAAAAGCAACAAAAATTAGTCTATCAATTCATGCTCCATATTATATAAATTTAGCTTCAGATGATCCCAAAATTCGAGGTGCTAGTATTATCAGAATTGAGAAATCTTTAGAAATTGGACATATTATTGGTGCAAAAAGTGTTACTTTCCATAGTGCTTTCTTTCAAAAAAAATCGTCAGAGTTGGTTCGTGAATCTGTGATAAATGGACTTAGGCAGATACAACAAGATTTAAGTGACATGGTTGATTTCTCTCAAATCCAAATTGCGCCTGAGTTGACAGGTAAACCAACCCAATATGGCTCTTTGGTGGAATTGATATCTATTGCAAAAGAACTGAAAATAGGTATTTGTATTGATTTTGCACATTATTTTGCCCGTACTAACGGACAATATAATTCATATGATCAGTTTATGGAGACGTTTGATGCACTGAACAAAGCACTTGGCCCTGAAGTGTTGGAACAATTACATATGCATATATCAGGAATTATTCATTCAGAAAAAGGTGAAAGATATCATGTGACATTTTTGGCAACATTAGCTCACTATCTGGATTATCAGATTCAATCTTCTATACTGGAAACAGAATTGGACAAGCTAACTTTAAAAAACAAGAATGGAAATAGTCTTTTTAAATGGAAAGAGTGTTTAAAGGCGATCAAAGTAGCAGGGGTCGGGGGCTATTTAGTCTGTGAAAGCCCTGTACTTGAATATGATGCATTGCTTCTCCAAAATATTTATGATAATTTATAAATATAATTTAGTTTTTTCCACAAATAAATGTCTAAATCACAAAATAATAATGATTATTTGATTCTTGATGATCAAATTGTACGAAAATATCTTACTCCATTTGCTATAGTCATTTCTGGGATTTTTATTGCTCTGTCTCTTGTAATTGGTTCCAATATGAATCGTACTACTCAGGTAGATGCTTCAGGATGTTCTTCTAGTGATAACCGTCTTTCAGAAGGTTGTTTGATTAAATATGCAACTGATTTAAAGTTAAATAAAGAAAAATTTAGTTCCTGTCTGAAAAGTAAAAAATTTGATGATAAAATTGCAGCTGATTTAAACAATGGCAGTGAGATGGGAATAGATGGTACACCTACTCTATTTCTTGCTAAAGAAGAAGATGGTAAACTTCAAGGTTTTTATATAGGAGCGACTATGCCATATGATACTTTAAGTTCCGTACTTGATTATGCGACTACAAATGATTTGAAGACTACTTTACAATATTGGAAAGATCAACAAAACAATGACTTAGAAAATTTAAAAATCGAGGCAAATGATTATTACCAGTCTTCAGAGGGAGGAAGTTTGACAGGTGATGCTTTACAGCAGGCAGTGGATAAAATACTGGTACAAAGACAGCAACAGAATGAAACAAAATATGTGATCAAAGATATGTTGATCAAAGACTCGTTTAGTATTGGTAATGGTAAAGTAATTCTTGTGGAATTTTCCGATTATGAGTGTCCATACTGTAAACAATTTGCTCAAGATACCTTGGTGAAGGTAAAAAAGGAATATGTGGATAAAGGCAAGGTAAAATTTGTTTTTAAAGATTTTCCTTTAGAAAAATTACATGCAAGTGCTAGATTGGCAGCAAATGCAGCCAGATGTGCTGGAGACCAGAAACAATATTTTGAATACTATGATGTATTATTTGAGATTAAATAAGTATCAAGTAGCGAAAAGAAAAGGGATTGTAGTGTCCAAAAATTTTTGGACAATCAATATCAAACTAATTCATTTAACAACAAATTTTTTGCCTTCTATTTTCTGGTTTCATTTTTTAATATTTTATGAAAAAGGCTTTATTAACATTAATAATAGCGATTTTCTTTACAGTTTTAATGGTGTATTTAACCAATGCCTTGTCTCCTTGGAATACATCACGGGTTGAGAATTTAATTTCACAAAAAAATCTTCTTGCTAATGCAGAATTTAGTACTGTCATTAATGATCTAATTAAGAAAGGCTTAATTTGGCAGGTGATTGACTGGAAAAACTTTTTTGTCTGGATTGGAGTTTGCGGATGTACGTTTGTATGTTATTTTTCGGCGATTCATTTATTTATTGATAAACTGTTTTTTAAAAAATTTCATGAAAATCCTGATTTATTTACAGCTGGCAGGAGGGGAGTAATAATTTTTTTAATTATTTCAAGTTACATTGGGCTTAGAATAGTAAGCGGACAAAAATGGTATAACATTCTAGGTATAATTTTTCTTGGAATTTTGGTTGAGCTAATTTTTATGAATATCAAGCATAAAAAAAATGCTGGAGAATGGGAAAGTTAAGGAGAAGTAACTCTGAACCAGTCGACAAGCATTTTAACTGGTTTGTTATAGGCATTAATTGACAAGCCGGCTTCATCGGGTCCTGTTGTAAAAAATGTATTTTTATTTTCAGTAAATAGAGTGACCCAAGAGCCATCTATTCCAAGCGAAGACCATTCGTAAATAATCTGAGTATTTGTAACTGTAGCCCTTAAATATATTGGTAATGTTTGTGAATTTGCTACGTAAGCTCCAATATTTGTAACGTCAGCATTAAATGTAGTTGAATTTGTCATTCTACGATACCAAATATAAAACCAGCCATTATCACGAGACATTAGTACAATGTCTTCCAGCTTGCCCGTAGACGACTCTCTGAGGACAATCCCACCCCAATGATAATAAGTTGCGTCTCCAACTACTGCAATTTTGGCAGTAATTGTACTAGGGAAAGTAACATCTTGTGTAATTGACATATCCTGATCACCACCAGTGACGGATTTACTAATTAGCAATTGAGATTGTGATAAAGTAGCAGTTGCCCCATTTTGATTGATCCAGGTCCATTTGGCATCAAGTCCAGCAGCATCAAATTCATCATCCAAAGCGTTGGGAGAGCTTGGCGGAGTATCAGGGTTGAATTTTGTATTAACTAAGTTAACATAATCCCCTCCATTCTCTGAGACTTTAAATTTTTTTGTGGTGGTATCAAAATAAATTCTGCCTTCAGTAGCAACAGACAATCCTGGCGCTGAAATAGCTTTGAGGTTAAAGGCGCCTAAAATATCTAAAGAAGTTCGGGGTGTGTTTGTGCCAATTCCCAAGCGGGAGTTGCCATTATCCCAGAAGAAGTTGGGATTATTTTGAGCTAAATTACCACTGGCATCAACGAAAAGAATCGAACCAGCGGTACCACTACCGATCATATCACCAATATTGCTACCGCCACCTGCTTTGATTGTAATATAGAAGCGCATTTCGGCAATGCCACTATAACCATCACCATTATTAGTTGTGAAAATTAATCGATAATAAGTATATTTGGTAGTATTGGTGAAAAAATAGTTTTTTGCAATACCAGCTACCCAACCAGTTTGGTTGGTTTGAGTATCGAGATTAGTCCAACTGCTCCCATTATTTGAGCCCTGGAAAATCCAATCTTTTGGGGTGCGTGTAACACCTCTTGCGTCTGCTAATGTATATGGATAAATAGCATAACCAATAAATGTTGTTGCAGCAGGAAATTGATAGCCAATATGACCACTATTACCTCCATTATTAACCCACCCCCCGTCATAACTACTGATATCAACGTCAAAGGCATAAATTGGTGGTCTTGTTGGATAATAATCAGAAGCAAAAGCTGTACCTCCGCTTCCAAAGATTGTCACAGTGCTGTTATCAATTAGAGTTCCGCCGCCACCACTTGTTAGATCAGCACCGCAGACCCAGGAAGAAGCAGTTGTATTCCATTTCATTACCTCACCATCTGCACAACCGTTTTGATTGAGGTCGGCGAAGAGAATAGTATTATTGGCAATAATGCTAGAATTAATTGATCCCGAAGTAACGGTACCAATAGTTGTAATAGCGCTAGAACCAGTCCAGGTAGACAGTGTAGGATCAGTTTCGGTATAAGTTGTAAGGTAACCGGCATTGTTAACGAGCTGAGAAATATTTTCACCGGAAATAATCACATCAGAAACCAGTTCGGAAGCACCCCAGGTAAAGGCAAGTGCACCACTATTGGTTAGATTATTTTTAGGCACATTGGTATCATTAGTGATATATCCTGAATCATTGTTTAATAGAGAAACATTTTCACCTGAAACCATAACAGACGAATCAAGCTCAGATGTGCCCCATGTATAGGGGAGAGTACCACTGTTGGTTAAATCATTTTTAGGCACATTGGTATCATTAGTGATATATCCCAGTCCATTTACCCATGGTTCTGTAGCGATAGCTTCTGTACCTATTGTGCTACCCGAGTCAAAATTAAGAGGACCATTGGTAATATATCCTTCGACCTGAGCTTCACTAACTATAGTATCATTATCTCCATCATCCAGTCCTACTGGACGGTTGGTGATATCAGTCCAGTCAACCATACTGCTACCTCCTGTTAGATCGTCTTTACATTCCCAGTTTGATCCAACTGCATTCCATTTAAGAAGCTGTCCATTGGTACAGCCACTGTTTCCGAGATCAGCAGCGGTAATTGTCCCGTCAGCAATCTTATCTGACGTGACACTATCAGATGCCAGTTTATCATTTGTAACTGATCCGGCTAGAATCTTGTTTGTTGTAATTGCACCATCAGCAATCTTTACTTCCGTTACAGCACTATCATTTAAGTGCTGGGTAAGTATTACAGCATTCTGGAGCTTACTGCCTGATATTGAGCCATCAATCAGCTTGGCTGATGTGACAGAGTTATCAGCAAGTTTTTCTGTAGTTACTGCACCGTTAGCCAATTTTACTTTTACTATGCTACCATCCGGTACCTCAGTCAGAATTGTTGTTTCTTTAATAATAGTCGTTACGGAAGTTGGAGAGATAGGAGGATTATCCCCGGTCAGCGGTAAGATATCCATGATAGCTTCCTGTTCTTGCTTTGTCACATAAAGAGGCTGACCCTCCAGACCCTTCAAAGTGGCCGTATTACCGTTGCTGAGAGCGATATTAAGAGTGCTAACGAATTTTCCACCGTTGATTTCAGCACTGATTATCTGACCTTTGTCTGTAGTACCATCGTCATATGCGATTTGAATATTTGAAGGAGATATTTTGTCGATTAGTTGCTGGGAGATTATTTCCGCCATGTAGTCTGCTGATTTTTGATTATTTTGTTGTGAAGTAATTGCATAAACAACATAACCAAGCGTAATAATAATTACACTGAGTAAAACTAGAATAATAAAGTTAATTTTATTCATAAATACTAGTTTATAC
>JBAXHO010000003.1:0-52991 GCA_037138855.1 bacterium | reverse complement strand
AGCATCAGCAGCATAAGCATCAGCAGCATAAGCATCAGCAGCATAAGCAGCAGCAGCAGCATCATCTAATTCTTCCCTTGTCGCCTTACCTTCACCGAATGCAATTGCAACATCAACCGCTCTAGTGCTTCGCTTGTCTTTCATCAATTCCCGCACGGTATTCGCGCAATGTCCCTTTGCCAAAGTGAATTCTCGCAAAGAATCAGCGTTAGTTTTAGCAAATAGCCACAAAATCCAATCACCGCGCTCGCAAGTGTTTAAAAACTCCTCAAGTGTTAAGTCTTTCGCAAAATCAAAGCCATCTTTGCAAGCGTGATTTTTCTCTAAAAATTCTTTTAATGTTTTTTTCATAGTTTCCTTTTTTTAATTAAAATAATTCCGGGTTGATTAAGTATTTTGCGAATTTATTAATATTTTTTTGAAAGATTTCCAAAAAAATATTAAATTCCTTAAAATCTTTGAAAGATTGCACTATGTTATAACCGCCGCTTCCCACTTCCCGCTTAGTTATGATGTGCAATTCTCCAGTTTTTGGGTGGTGCATTTCTTTCTCTATTTTTAACTCCAGCAACTCTAAATTAAGATCCAAAGCCTCAATAATTTTCTGAAATTTTTGAATTGTGTAAAACTCTTTTATCATGATTTATTTCCCCCAATTTAAAAAATCTAAGCGTTCATTAATCCTTGCAAGCATTTCTTTATCGCAAGTTACGGGTACACCGTCAGACATTAAATAAACGCCTTCTTCATCTGATTTAGTTAATCTTTCGATGTTTAATGAGCCGAAAATACTTTCGCCCGTCAAAGTTTTAACATGAATGCGCGGCTGAATTTCTTTTGTGATTATAATTTTATTTTTCATGTTATTTCCTAAAATTGTTTATTTTCTTAAAGGTTTCGATAAATCCATTTTTAGCCAAAGAGTGAAGAACCATTATCGCCAATGGCGTAACGTAGCAAAAAATTATAATTATCCCAATTAGGTTAAGAATTTCCATTTTTTACCTCCAATAATTCAGGATTTTCAAATTTGTTTCCTACTATCTCATAGGCTAAAACTCTTTCAATCGTAAGAGGTACAATAATTGGCAGAATTCTTTCGGGTTTTTCTTCGTATTTTAAACCAAATCCTCCTATTGGTTGGTGAAAAACTACTAACCGAACAACGCTAGAATCGTTGTTAAATTGTAAAAAATCACCTTCGTATATCTCTTTTCCTTTACTATCTCGAAAGCCAGTAAATTGTTGGATTATGAAGTCTCTATTTTTTTCGTCAGGATAGCCATTGTTTATTATATAAATCTGCCCTTCTTCGTTAAATCCAGCCATAAAATCTGAATCCTCTGTAAGATTTGCAAAAGATCCCCAATTTTTATGCCACGCTCTAAATTTTATTTCTCTCATAAATTTATTGATTGTAAGTTGTTTTGATTATGTTATAAAATTCTTGCTGCTCTAATTTCTTGTCTAGCTTACTCGCCTGCGCGTCTAAGCCAATTACGATTAGCCAGAAGCAAGCGGCGGCAATTATCCCTACCAGAATTGAAGTTCTCAAAATTCCCGCATCATCTTCTAGCTCGAAATTTTGATCCAAAACGCCGGCAAATCTTTTATCTTGTGCGCGGTTGAATTTTGCGGCGGCAATTAATTTTTTGATTTTATTTAGCATTTTTTACCTCGTTTTTTAGTTTTTGATCGATTTTGAAAAAATTTTAAAAGACCAAGTTGTTTGATCGTGATAATAGTTATCGGATCCATTTTCGATTGATTTAATCTCTTCTATAATATCGAGTTCACTTGATTCACTAACACCGGAATAGATATCGTAATTAGCTAATCTGATAAGCTCAGCGCGGCCTTCCTTGAATGCCGTTTTTTTGTCGCAACCGCTCCAAATGTCGCGAACGAATGTCTCATAACGTTCGCCAGCTTTTTTCTTATAAATTTTGATTATAAATTGTTTTTCCATTTTAGCCCCCTGTTTTAGTTTTTATGATTGTTTTGAAATGCACCAAAGACGGAACCCGCTGCTTTGGTATGGATCGTTAAAAATGCAAACTTTTACTTGCCATTCGTTTTGGGTGTATTTTTTTGCATTTTGCCATTTTTTGCAAAGATACGGCTTTTCCTGCCATTCTTTAAAATAATTTTCAAAATATTCGTGATCGTAAAATTTTACTTTGCGCTCAATTTCTTTTTGTTTTAAATTCATTTTCTGCCCCTGTTTTTAATTGTTAAAAATTTTTCTTTTAGCTTTTACCGCAATTTTTTTGGAAAAATCAAAGCGCGGATGACTGGCTGGAAAAGATTCTAATTCCTCTATTTTTTTCAAAAGTTTTTGAAGCTTTTCAAATTTTTTGAAGTCTTTTGATGAAATTGGAAGTTGCATTTTAGCCCCTGATTTATTATTATTTGAAGAAAAGCCCTTCATTGTGCCGCTGGACTCGCGGCGGCACTGGTAAGGCTCTTAAATAGAGATAATTAATTTTGAGATTTTTCTCATTTTCTTCTCTGATGCTTTGCATTCAATAGCGTCGCAAGCAATCACTGCGTCTAATAATGATTTAACTTGACGCACTCTTTCATTAGATAAAAATTTTCTTAATGCGCGGCGTGCAAGCAAAATTTTTCTTTTGTAAATTTTCATATTCTGTGAAATTTTTTGTTATTTGTTTTTTGTGGTGTGTCATCATCTTAGACAATAAAAAATAATAGTCAAAAAATTAATAAAAGAAAATCTAAAATAATTTAAAAGAATTAGACTTAGAGCGAGTAAGTCGCAAGAGATAAAAGAATGATGAAGCCTTGAGACTGTAGGCAATGCAAAGATTAAGAGCTACAAACCAGCATTATTATTGCTGCCGTAGAGAAATGATTTAAGAAAATGAAAAAATAATTTAAAAAAGATTTGGGGTGAAAAGAGTAATTGCGTTTATTTTTTCAAGGTTTAATGTGTAGAAATCTTGTCAAGATTAATTTTTAAGTATGTAGCAAAATGACAGAAGACAAAGTAATTAACACAATGCATGAAATCTAAATTTAAAATCGGCGACAAAGTTTTTTATTTTGAAACCTATGTTCCCTTCCTTAAAAAGAAGAAAAAAGGTAAGGATGGTAAAGAGGTAGAATATACAATATTAGGTGAGCCAGAACTCTCCGCAATTATTCCGATTGAAATTGCGTCTATTATTTTTAGGAAAGAAGGGGTAGAATATTATTCTAAAAGAACGGGTCATTGCGCAAAGGAAGAAAAACTTTGCTCGGCGAGAGAAGCTAAGAAGAAGCTTAATGATTATATAAATCACAAGCCAGACGTTGAATCAACCGAATCTATTATTGAAAGTGAATAAAAAACATCTGATAATAAACCATTTTCTTATTGCGCAAATTGAAGCAGAAGGGAAAGAAGTCAGAAAAGTTATTAAAGATAGTAAAATATTAATGGCAACCTTCGTTAATCCGATTGATCGCTTATTTCGTAAAGGTATTTTAACAAGACAAGAATATTTTGCAGGTCGTAAATATTGCAATGATTATAATCTAGCCAACCTTTCCAACCACTCTCGTCCAATGTATGATGGTTCAGCTCCACCTAAAACAGGTAAACCTTCAGAAAAAACCCTCTCAAAAAGCCAATTAGAAGCAAGCAAATCTATTCATGAAGCCCAAAAAGCTATCTATGCTCTTAATGCTGAACAGAAAAGAACAAGAAAATTACCAGAAATTCTTCAATTAGTATTCGAACAAGAGAAAAGCTTTAACTGCGTTGAGAAAATGCTAGGCATGAATCATTCAGTTTTAGAAGCGAGAGTTAAATTAATTTGTCAAAAATTATTAGAGTTATGATTAAAAATGGGAAATAATTTTGGCGCTTAATAAAGAATATCAAGCTTTAGGTGGAAGAAATTATTTTAAGAATTTTTAAAATAGTTGTTGCATTTAATAATCCAAAGTTGACTATGTAGAAATCTAGTGTGGGTTTTATCACATTATTGTTTTTTTGAGGCCGCTCCAGCGTAACAGTTGGGCGGCTTTTTTATTGTCCAAAATTACCCGATACTATGAAAAACAAAATGCCAATGAAAGCAGCGCTTAAAAAAGTAGAAGCTTCTAAAGCTGATAAGAGAGAAGACAAAGCAGCAGCTAAAAAGATTATTGCTAACGCTAAAAAGAAATAAAATGAAAGAAAAGAAGCTAACTCCGAAACAGAAGGCTTTTGCTAGGGAATATGTTAAAGAAGGAAATGCTACGGAAGCAGCAAAAAAGGCAGGATATAGTAAAACTGCTGCAAGACAAATAGGATCAGAAAACTTGTCAAAACCGTACATTCAAGAAGAAATTCAAGAGAAACAAGCTGTTTTAGCTGAAAAAGCTCAAGTTTCTGCGGAATTTGTGATAAATAACTTTTTGGAAATTTTAAACTTTAATAAACAAGTTGAAGAATTTACTCAAAATGATGGAGAAAATGTAAGAGTTAAAAAGAAGATGATTGATGCACAAGCAGCTTTGAAAGCAAGTGAGTTGCTAGGAAAACATCTAGGATTATTTGTAGATAAACTCCAAGTAACTGGAAAAGATGGAAAAGATTTGATACCGATTGAAGAGCGGAAGACGAACTTAGCTCGGAAACTGGCTTCATTCTTAGCTAAAGAGACAATAGATAATAAAGATTGATTGTAACCTCCCTGTTGCCACGCGAGGAATGTCAAGCTTTTTTTTATCATTGTCAACAAGAATAATTAATATTTTTTAAATATTTCTTAATAAAAGTCTGTTTTTAGTTAAAGTGTGTCAAAACGGCACTCATTAGATCATCACTAGACTATATTAAATTAATTTTATAACCAAACATCCATGGCACTTTCAACAATATTAAATGAGATGCGAGTTCGTGATAACACAACTTTTGCACTCGAACCACCTCTATCAGTTAATAATTATGTGTTACCTGCAAATACTGCGATAAATATTAATATTTCTGATTTGGTGGATTCTGCTGGTATAACTCCAAGAGCCATGATTTTCTCATGCACTGAAAACTTTTATGTGTTATGGAATGGAACTGGTGCAACTGTGCCATCAACATCGATAACAAATGGAACTGGGTTAGAAATTAATCCGGCAATAAGACGCGTTGGTGCGAACATTACTCGATTCAGTATAATCGCCCCTTCTTCGTGTGTTCTACAAATCGCTCTTTATTCACAAGTTAACTAATTCAAATTAATAAATTATATGTCTATTCAAAAAATTGCAAACTTACAAGGTCAAGATTTTAACGGAAGATTTGGTATTCTCTCAACTGGCAGAGACAACAAGGATCAAATCGTTGCTCAAACTTCAAACGGCGTTTGCTTGCAAAACAAATGCGAGTTTGGTCTTTCAAAAGTAACAACAATCACTTCAGCTCAATTACTAGCATTATTCACAACTCCCGTGGAAATTGTTCCGGCACCAGAGGCGGGATTTGTTAACGTTTTGAGATATGTTGCCATCAGACACGACGCAGGAACGGCTTACGCTGGAATTGCTGCTGGTGAAGATTTGGTTGTAAAATATGCAAGTGGAGCGCAAGTTTCTTCTGTAATTGAAACAACTGGCTTTTTAGATCAAGCAACTGCTCAAATACGCTACGCTAATGCTTCGGCAACAACTGGATCAACTGCTGGCGACATTACGCCAATTGATAACACTGCATTACAATTAGCTTTATTGGTAGGAAATATTACAACTGGCAACTTCGGATTACAAGTTTTAGCTGTCTATGATGTTATCCCAACTGATTTTGCTGCTTAATGCTTGACGAAATTCTGGCAAGACTTCAACAAAACTTAACTCCACAACAGTTTTTAGAATTGGAGAAAGAAGTAAATGAGGTCTTGCCAGACGAGGTTTGGTATCCCAATGCCGGACCTCAAACAGACGCTTACCTTTCCAAAGCCGACATTCTTCTTTATGGAGGGCAGCCCGGTGGAGGAAAAAGTGCTTTACTATTGGGCTGCTCACTTACGCAACACCAAAGAAGCTTAATAATCCGCAAACAATTCACGGATTTAGAAGCTGTGGTTGATGGATTACAAGGAATTTTAAAGACTTCTGACGGAATCGTTAGAGGGAATAGACCAAAATATAAAAGCCCGGACGGCAAAATAATCTCATTTCAAGGAATGGGTTCATCTGGTGAGCTTGATACGGGCAAACAAGGTAACGCTTTTGACTTCATTGGAGTCGATGAAGCTGCACAATTACCAGAAAATGACATCCGATTAATGATCGGTTGGAATAGAACAACAGTAAAAGGTCAAAGATGTAGAATTATTCTAGCTTCAAACCCTCCTGTAAATTCAACAGGTGATTGGCTAGGAACTTTCTTTGCTCCTTGGCTTGATCCAAAATATCCAAATCCAGCTAAGTTTGGTGAGTTAAGATGGTTTATCTTCAATTCTGAAGGCAAATCTCAAGAGGTTGCTGACAAGAGCGTAATTACAATTGACGGCGTGGATTATTACCCGCACTCAAGAACTTACATTCCTGCCAGACTTGAGGATAACCCATATTTAAACCCTGCTGATTATAAGAAGAACCTGCAAACAATTCCTGAACCTTTTCGTTCGCAATTGCTTTCTGGGAACTTCTTAGCAGCAAGAGAGGATCAACAGAATCAAGTTAATCCTACTGCTTGGGTTCAAGCGGCTATTGCTAGACATGAGCAAAGAACAATTCCACCACAAGGGATTCCAATGTGCAATATTGGCTTAGATTGCTCTGCTGGTGGAAAAGATTTTGCGTGTCTCGTTACTCGTTACGATCATTATTTTGGGAAAATAGTTAAATTTAATACTACTCAAAACGATGCTGGTGAGGAAATGCTGGCAGAACTTATAAAAAATAGAAGAGATCGCTCACATATTACAATTGATATGGGTGGCGGATATGGTGGCAGCGTTTGGAAAATGTTAAAAGATTCCATCGGAACTGAAATGATGGTGGCTTTTAGAGGTGGTGAAACACCTTCTCGAAGAAGTTCAGACGGTAAATTAACCTTTACCAATGCCAGATCGCAAGCTTATTGGGAATTTAGAGAAGCTCTTAATCCCGAACAAGATGGTGGTTCTCATATTGAATTGCCAAATGATCCAAGGATGTTAGCTGGTTTAACCGCTCCTACCTTTGAGATTAGAGGCGTTAAAATTCAAGTTGAGCCAAAAGAAAAAGTAAAAGAAAAGCTAGGTTATTCTCCTGATGAAGCTGATGCCGTAGTAATAGCTTGGTGGGGTGGGAGAAAAGGATTAATACCAGAAACAATGCCAAGATTTAATTTTAATTACGTTAGACCAACAAGAATGAATGATAAATACGCAGAACGGAGGGAATTATGAGTGGTAAAAGCTCAGGAAATGCTTTAATGACAGTGGCAGCAATTTCAGCAATTGCTTTAACTGGCGGCGCTGCTGCTGGGATTGTCGCTCCTGCCCTTTTAGGAGCTGGATTAGTTGGTGCCGCACCAGCTGTGGCATCTGGTTATGCTATGAAAACTGCTGCTAAAGCAACCGAAAACGCTAAAAAACTCCAAGGAAGTCTTCTCAAACCAATATCAACGCCACAAGTTGCCCCAACTCCTGACAGTGCAACAGTGCAAGCACAAAGAGCTAACACTCTAACGCAATTACAACAAAGAAGCGGAAGAGCCTCAACTCTTTTAACTAATCAATTCGGTGGCTAATGGCATTTAATCCAAAAACCCAATTCTTAATTACAAGAGCGCAAACACTCTTGTCGGCTAAGACTCAATTAAATTCGTTTTGGCAAAATGTAGCCTATAACTTTTATCCGCAAAGAGCTTTTTTTACTAGGACAAGCCCTTTTCCATATGGTCGTGATTTTGCCAGTAACCTTACAACATCTTATCCTCTTTTAATAGCTAGGGATTTAGCAAGTTCGATTTCAACTTATCTTCGTCCCGCAGGTGAGCAATGGTTTAAAATTTCCATTGCTAACAATAAAAAAGAAAAAATCCTAAGCAATGAAAGCCGCCAATTTTTGGAATGGGCTACAGAACAGCAAAGCAACTTTATTTATGATCGCGAATCTGGCTTCCAAAGAGCAGTAGATCAAGGCGATTATGATTATTCAGTGTTTGGACAATGCGTTATTTCGATTGAAATTGATTATAAGACCAAGAATTTACTCCACCGCTGCTGGTTATTAAGAGATGTAGCTTGGCAGGAAGCGGCTAACGGGCAAATAAACTTTGTTGTACGTCAATGGAAAACTAATATTCGTCAAGCTTACGCTCAATTTGGCGACAAGTTAAGTCCTCAAACTATAAAGAGACTTGCCGAAGAAGGTGATTGCAACATTACTTTATATCATATCGTAATGACAAACGAAGATTATTACACTTCTTATAGCGACACGGCAACGAAAGATCGTAAAATTAAGCTTCCTTTTGTGTCAATCTATTGCCAATTGGAAGAAGAACACGAGATTGAATGCGTTGGCTCTCCAACAATGATTTATTGCATTCCACGTTGGCAAACTGTTTCAGGCTCTCAATATGCTTACTCTCCTGCGATTGTTGCAGCTTTGCCAGATGCTAGATTGCTTCAATCAATTACGCTTTCGCTTTTAGAGGCTGGTGAGAAGGCGGTTAATCCTCCTATGATTGCTCATGAAAGCGCAGTTCGTTCTGACATCTCTTTAATAGCTAACACTATTTCTTGGATTCAAGAGGGTTATGAAGGGAAAGCTGACGATGCTGTTAAAATAATGAATCTTGATCGCTCTGGCTTACAATATGGTTTACAAATGCAAGTCGATACAAGGGCGCAATTAACAAGAGCATTCTATTTAGATAAACTTTCTCTTCCTGTATTCGATGCAGCGATGACGGCGACAGAAGTAAGACAAAGAATCCAAGAGTGGATCAGGTCTGCTTCTCCTTTATTTAGCACTCTTCAAAGCGAATATAATAGCCAAATGTGCAAAATGCAATTTGACACTTTGATGCACGTTAGAGCTTTTGGCGCGCCTGAAACTATTCCTGAAGAATTACAAGGCGAAACTGTAGATTTTACATTTACTTCGCCACTTATCGAAGCCAAAGGTGCAGATAAAGGGCAGAAATTTATTGAAATGATGGGCGCAGTTGCTCAAACAATCCAACTTGATCCTTCTGTTCGTTTCCTACCAAATGCTACTCTTGCTTTAAGAGATGCCTTAGATGGTCAAGGAATACCTGCTAAATGGCTAAATGATGAAGACGAGGTCGAGGAAATGAAGGCTAACGAACAACAAGCACAACAACAACAACAATTTATCCAAACCCTAGCTCAAGGCGGACAAGCTGCTGAACAGATAGGGAAAGGAGCGCAAGCAATTAATCAAGCGGGGTTAGAATAATGTCTAAAACCAAAACTTTATTTGCCAAAAACTTCTTTGGAGGAGTTGATTTAAATGATCTCATCAAGAAAGACGAAGTAATTGCCCTTCAGAAAGTAGCTAAAGGAAGAGCTAACGAATATGAACAACAACTAGCTTACTCGACCATCATTAACAAGCTTTGCAGATCCGCAGCGCCTTCGTTTAACGAAAGCCACGCAATAACAAGTTTCAATGAAGGTGTTAGGCATGTTGGAGCGTTGCTATCAATAGCAGCCGTTTCAAACATCGACATTTTCAAGGAAAACAATCCTATTAACAACAAAACTAAATAATGACTGAAACTGTTTCGATCCAAGAACCTACAATCGTAGAGACTTCTAATCCCGTTCAAGCAACAGAACAAGTAAACCAAGCACCAGTAACCGAACCTGTAAAAACAGAGACACCAAAAGAACCCGTTAAATCTGCTAGTCTTTTAGACAAAGCAGCAAGTGAAGTTAAAACTGAGAAATCTTACTGGAAAGATGATTGGAGACAAAACATCGCCGGAGAAGACCCAAAGCTTTTAAAAGAATTAGAAAAACATAAGACACCTGCCGAGCTTGCAAAGGCTTATAGAGAACTACAAAAACAATTTTCAAGCACTCGTCCAACTCCTGAATTAGCGAAAGATGCTACCGCTGAACAAGTGGCGGAATGGAGAGAAAAAGCTGGCATCCCTGAATCTTGGGATAAATACGACACTACTTTAGATAATGGCGTGGTGATTGGTGAAAATGATAAACCAATTGTAGAGTCTTGGCTAAAGAAAGCTCATGAAATGAACATGAAGCCTGAAGACGCTAAAAAAAGTCTTCAAGCTTATTTTGAAATGAATAATGCAGCGGAATCTGAAAGAATCCGTAATGCAGAAGCTCAACAAAATGCTGTTTCTGAAGAGTTAAAAAAACAATGGGGCGTTCAATTTAAAGAGAATTTAACCGTTGTTGCTACTCATTTAGAAAAAGCGTTGGGTGCGGAAACCTTTAACAAATTAAACCAAGCTGTTTTACCTGATGGCTCTTATGCTATTAATGATCCTGCAATTTTAAATCACTTTTTAAAAGAAGCTAGACAAGAACAAGGTGGCCACACAGTAGTTGCCAGCCCAACAACCGATTTACCAAGCTTAATGGAACGCAAGAAGCAGATTGAAAAAATTGCACTTACCGATGAAAAACTTTATTACAATTCTCCTGAATTGCGAGCTGAACTCAATCAAATTGAGATGGAGCTTGCTTCAAGGAAAAAATAGAATTCCACAAGAATTAACTAGTCACGTTTTGTGACCAGTTAGAGCAAGATTGCTCATTTAGTTCTGACTAACGGACGCTATAAGAACACAACTGAAGACCCTAACGGATAATCTTTAAGTTTGTTTGTTGGCACACTCCTTAAAACAGATTGTTTCCCTTACAAACTTAATTATACTATCCAATGACTGTTGCATTTACTCCTAGTGCTCCTTTAGTAGTCTATAGAAACGAGATCGTTCTAGGCTTCCAAAGAAGACAAAAACTTCTTTACAATTCCGTATTAACCCAATTCCAAGCAAAAGGCCATCAAGCTGTGTTTGAAGTTGCTGATACTGGAAACGATTACGCCGTTACTCGCGGTGCAAACGGTTTCGTACCATCAAGCACTTTCACTCAAGCTCAATACACTGCTACGATGCAGATGCAATTTGCTAAAGACGTTCGTAACAAAGAAGATATTCTTGGTTCTCAAGGTGATATCGAAAGAGTTATGACTGAAGCCGCAATTGGCAAAATCAACCGTTCTATTGATAAAGTTATTTTAGATCAATTAGACGCTGGTTCTCAAACTGCATGGTCTTCTGATCCATTGACTTCTATCTCAACAGATACTTTTGCTGCTCTATTAGCGAAATTGACTGCTGCTAAAATCCCAATGGACGGCAATATTACTGCGGTTATTCAACCTTCTGTTTTTGCTCAATTATACAAATTGCCTAACTTTGCTAATGAACTATATGTTGGCAAAACTCCAACTCCTGAATTGGATTTGAAATGGAAAGATGAGCCACGTACATATAGATGGATGGGTATTAATTTTATCGTTATGCCTGGCTTGACTGGAGCTGGAACTTCTTCAGAAACCAACTACATTTATCATAAAAATGCTATTGGTCTTGCTGCGGATCTTTCTGGTCAAGGTACTCCAACTGTTGACGCTGGTTACGACCAACAAAACAGCTACTACTTCGTGAATGCTAACTTCTACATGGGCGCGAAAGTGATCCAAGATACTGGTATTTACAAGTTTTACACTGACGGTACTTCACTTGTGAACGTTCCTGCTTAATATTAACTTAAAATACTTTTAAATCATGGCTTACGCTCCTACTACAAATTCCCCAGTTCAGATTTTTAGCAACATTAGTTCTAAAATCTACGCAACTTCCGTAACTGGCGTTGCTAAGTTCTGGCAATACAACAGCGCTGATACTTTGGCTACTGTTCAAGGTTCTGGTTATTTCTCTAACGGGAAAGAACTTGGAATGAATGTTGGTGACATCGTGTTCGTTTCTGTATCAGACGTGCTTAAAACTCCTTTACAATATGTATCGGCTGTTAATGCAACAACTGGTGCAGCGACTGTAGCATCCGCCACTGCCTAATTCGACTTGGGGGTGGCAATCGCTGCCCCCATTTATTTATTAATAAATTTTAAACAAACATGTCTAAAGCTCCAATTATCGCTCCGATTACTTCTCCACAACACATTGAGCCATCTAGCTTAAGAGAGGCCGGAATCGATCGCCAAATATTTAGATTAAACCTAAATAACGCTTTTACTAAAGAAGACTTACTTAATTCCCACAAATGGAGACAAATTGCCAAATCACAACCAACTTTAAAAACTGGCTCAGTAATTGAAGTATTGCGCGAAGATATGGCTTTCTTTGCCACTTTATTGGTAGTTGGTAAGGTTATGGATGAGGTTTTTTTAAAATTTATTAATTTCGTACCTCTTGAAGATGAAAAATCCAATCCTTCAAAAGAAAGTGATTTCTCTATTGAATGGAAGGGACCAGTTAGGAAATTCGCAATTATCAGAAAATCAGATAACTCGCTACGCAAAGATGGCTTAACTTCAAAAGAAGAAGCCCTTTATCACATTAAAAATACCTTGTAATGACAACAAAGTTAGCAATTTATAACGGCGCTCTGGCTTTATTGTCAGAGACGCCCTTGTCCTCTCTTTCTGAGAATAGATCATCCCGCCAATGGCTCGATTATGCTTGGGATAATGACAATCTTGTCGATTATTGCCTTCAACAAGGACAATGGTATTTTGCCACTAGAACAATGGAAATAACTCCTTCCACTACTATAGTTCCTGCTTTTGGATGGAAGTATGCTTACGAAATTCCTAGTGATTTCAAAGGTATGGTTGGGTTGTGGATTGATTCATTTTGCAACGTAGGTTTGCAAGATTACATGATCGAAGCAGGCGTTATTTATTCAGCTTGGGATGTAATTTATATTAAATACGTTTCAAATGCTTCAACCTATGGCGGTAATATTGCTGCATGGCCTCAATCTTTCGCGCGTTATGTACAAGCAGAATTAGCTTTACTTGCCGAACCTTCTATTTCAAACAGCGCCACTATCTATCAAAAAGTAGAAATAGCCCGAAAACAAAGACTTGGGATTGCCAAGAATAATGATTTCAGAGACAAGCCAATGGACACCTTACCATTAGGACGCTGGACTAAATCAAGAATTGGATTTGGTCTTAATAACTTTGGTTCTGGTTTTTATGGAAATGGAGTAAACGGATTCTAAAATGGGCAAAGTAAATCAAGCATTATTAGCATTTAATCGCGGGCTTATCAGTAAGTTAGGTCTTGCTCGCATAGATGTTTCAAAAGTGGCTTTAAGCGCACAAGTACAATCTAATTGGTTCCCTCGCTTACTTGGCTCAATGATGCTTAGACCAGGAACTAAATACATCGGGGGTACTCAAAGCAATAATAAGGCTTTATTTACCAAATTTATCTACAATAACACACAAAGAGCTTTAATAGAATTTACCGATAGCATTATCAGGTTCTGGGTTGACGACGCTTTAATTACTCGTCCATCAGTTACTACAACAATCACAAATGGAAGTTTTACAACTGACTTAACAGGCTGGACTAATGCAGATCAGGTAGGAGCTACTTCACAATGGGCGACTGGAAGCTATATGCAATTGGTTGGAACTGGAATAAATCAAGCAATACGTTATCAAGGAGTTTCTACTGGAGCTAATCAAGGAATTCAACATGCAGTTAGAGTAATTATAGAAAGGGGCCCAGTTACTTTTAAAATCGGCTCAACTCTTTATGCCGACGACTTAGTTTCTGAAACAACTCTTGGAACAGGAACCCACTCATTAGCCTTCCTCCCAACTACCGCAAACTTCTATATTGTCTTTTTTTCATTATTAGAGAGAATAGTTCTTGTTAAATCTATTCAAATTGAAAGCGCTGGAATAGTAACCCTTCCCTCTCCATATACCGAAACTTTACTTCCATCAATCCGCACCGACCAATCTTTAGATACAATTTATGTTGCTTGCGGTAATACCCTTCAACAAAGAATTTTACAACGCCGTGGATCTGCTGCAACCAATTATAGCTCTTGGTCAATTATTCTTTACCAGCCTGAAGATGGACCAGTCAGGGTAACAAACACTTCACAAATTACACTTTCTGCTTCTAATATTTCGGGAAATATTACTGTAACTGCAAGTCAAAGTTTATTTAAAACTGGACATGTTGGGGCAATTTTTAAACATGTTTCAATAGGACAAAATATTGCTCAAGGAGTCAGTGCAGCCAATACTTTTACCACTGGTTATATCATAGTTACAGGCGTTGGAGATGCTCGTTATTTTACAGTTACAATAACTGGAACATGGGTAGGTACAGTTACTTTGCAAAGGTCATTTGATGAAAGTGCTTCGTGGATTGATGCAGTAAGTTATACTACTAACCAAAATTATAATTATGATGACGGACTAACCAATTCAACTGTTCGCTATCGCATAGGCATTAAAACTGGAAATTATACTTCAGGCACTGCAAATGTTTCATTGTCCTATACTTCTGGTTCAATTACTGGATATTTTAGGATTACTTCGTATACTAGCACAACATCTGTTGCCGCAGAAGTTCTTAAATCATTGGGATCGACCAATCCTACTACTAAATGGAATGAGGGAGAATGGTCAGACTATAGAGGCTGGCCATCAGCAGTGGCACTTTCAGAAGGGCGTTTATTTCACGCAGGAATTTCTAAAATTATTGGCTCAATCTCTGATGCTTATTTAAGTTTTGATGATCACATTACTGGTGATTCTGGTTTAATATCAAGAGATTTAGGATCGGGGGCAACTAATCAATGTTATTGGATGGCTTCACTTTATCGTTTATTTATTGGGGTTGATACTTCAGTTAAAGGGATAAAAACTACTTCTTTTGAAGAGCCAATGACTCCAACTAATTTTAAAGTAGTAGAACCTACCACTCAATCTTGCTCTAATGTAAACCCAGCTAAACTTGATAAAAAATTAATTTTTGTTCAAGGTGCTGGAACAAGAATTTTTGAATTAGCTTACGATCAAAATACAATTGATTATGCTGCGGATGAATTAACCAAAGCAGTTCCCGAAGTTGGTAAGCCTTCTGTTGTTCGTCTTGATACTCAAAGACAGCCAGATACAATGATTCATTGTGTGCGTTCTGATGGAAAGGTTGCAATTCTTTTGTATGATATTCTTGAAAATCTCAAAGCTTGGTTTCTTTATGAAACTGACGGAGAAGTTGAAGATGTTGTAACTTTTCCGGGACCAAATACAGTCGAAGATTATGTTTATTATTCTATTAAAAGAACAATTAATGGTCAAACAGTTCGTTATTTAGAAAAGTTTGCATTCCAACAAGATTGCCAAGGCGATACTTTAAACAAACAAGCTGATTCATTTATTGAATATTCTGGCGCGGCTACTTCTACTATAACTGGGTTAAGCCATCTCGAAGGCGAAAAAGTGATTGTCTGGGCTGATGGCAAAGATTTAAGTCCTAGTAATTTAACTAATCCAAATTCTCCTCCTAGTGCTTCTAATCCTTATATTCAAACTACTTATACCGTAACTGGTGGTCAAATTACATTAGGACAATCAGTTTCAAATGCAATTGTAGGACTTCCTTACACCGCTCAATATCAAAGCTCTAAATTAGCTTATGCCTCTTCTTCTCCTTTAGGAGCAAGAAAAATGGTAAATTCTATTGGCGTGATAATGAATAATACTCATTCAAAAGGTTTGCTTTATAACTCTTCTTTTGATGGACTAGATCAACTTCCAAATGTTAATCCCGTAACAGGAATTATAACTCCTTATGATACTATTTTTTCAGAAATAGATACACCAATGTTTAATTTTGGTGGTTCTTGGAATACTGATAGTCGTGTATGTCTTCAAGCCCAAGCCCCAAGACCTTGCACGCTATTAGCAATTGAAATTGCAATTACAACAAATGATAAGCAGTAGATTTGCTACTAAGAAAGATTTTGATTTCTTTTTTAGAGGTGAAACTTTGCCTTATTCTGCAAAAGCTTGGGTTTTAAAAGAAGGAAGAAAAAAATATGCAATCGGAGGTATTTGGTTAATTCCAACTCAATTTACTTCCTTTGTTAGAGTCAGAAATAATCTACCAAGGAAAGCATTTTGGGAAATTTCTAAACAAGTAACGGAAGAATTTAAGAAATTAAATGTTACAATAGTTTGCGAAAGAGATGTTGAAATTCCTAATTCAAAAAGATATTTAGAAAAATTAGGTTACAAATATTATAACACTATAAACAACAAAGAATTTTATAAGCTATGTCCGCAGCAACAGTAATTCCAGCTTTAATGGTAGGTGGAGGTCTTTTATCAGCTAGTTCTCAAATTCAAGCTGGTAATGCTCAATCTCGCATGGCGACTACTGTTGCTGGACAATATAACCAGAATGCAGATTTAGCCGATATTGCCGCAGCTAATGCAGTCGCAGGTGGACAAAGAGGAGCGACAGAAGCTTTAAGGCAAAACAAAATGTTGCAATCAAAACAAATCGCCATTGCCGCCGCACAAGGAGCCTCAACTTCTGAAAAAAATATTGCTGATTTAATTTCTAATACTGCCAGTCAAGGTGAATATGAAGCTTTAAGTGCTTTATATGAAGGAAACACTAAATCAGATGCTTTAAAAAATGAAGCTATAGGATTAAGAAATAAAGCGACTATGACTCGCTATGAAGGAAAACAAGCCAGAAAAGCTGCTAATATTGGAGCTATATCTAGTTTAATTGGATCTGGCGCAACTGCTGGATCATTCTATGCGAAATACAATTCTAAATCTCCTACTGATTTAACCGCAAAAGCTGAATTATAATGAGTAAATTCCCAATTGTCGATCAACTATCAGTTCCTCAAGCTGCTGGTTATAACGCGCCTCAAGTTGTAAGTGCTGATGTTACCGCTGTGCCTGAAGCTACCGCTAAATTAGGACAAGTTTTAGAAAAAACTGGTGGTGTATTATTGGAAATAAAAAATCGCCATGACAAGTTTAACTATTCAATTGCTAAATCTAAAGCTTTACAACAATCAGTTAATCTTGAAACAGAATTAGATCAAAGCCCCGATTATGCAAACCTTCCTCAAAAATACCAAGAGGGAATGAAAAAAATAAAAGATGAAACTAAAAAATCTCTTGGAGAAAACGGATATTCGCAAAGATTAGAAGAGGATTTAAATTTACACCAAGCGCAAAAATTTGGACAAATTCTTAAAACTTCCGAAGCAAAACAACAAGCCTATGGAATGGCGACTGCGGCTAAAGAAGAAGATGCAAACCTCGATGCTTTTTTAAAGGCGAGAGATCCAAATGTTCAAAAAGATATTCTAAGCGCTACCAAAGATAATTTTGCTTTAAGTATTCCTTATAGTGATCCTAACCGCGATTTGAAAATTCAAAAATATAATGAGGACGTAAATAAAAGATTTGTTACAACTCAAATAGCTAGTCTTCCTCCCCAACAGCAACTTAATATTCTTAACGGCGCTGATAAAGATACTGAAGGAAAAGGAATAGCTAGGATGCTTCCCGCTGATGAAAGAATGAAGCTAAAAGATAGGGCAGAAATGCTTTTAGAGCAGCAAAAAAATGATGCTGAAAGAGCTGCGGCTAAAGCTGAAAGACAAGCTAAGTTAAATGTTGACAATGAACTTTTAAAAGGCGCTTCTTCAGGAGCTGCATTTGACCAACTCCCTATTGCCGTTCAGTTAAAAGCTTCTAATGAAGATATTGCCAGATATGATGCTGTCCGTCAAAAACAACTAGGTGAAGGCAAGGTTCAAGCAACAGAACAAGAAAAGAATTATTGGGATTACAAAGACATGTATGTAAAAGATCCCACAAAGTTTTCAGAGATTTCTCCTCTTAAAATTGCCGCAGATGTTCCATCTAATAAAATTGCAGAGCTTCAAAAATTACAACAAAAAACTACTGTTCCTGCTTCAATTGCTGCTTTTGACCAAGTTGCCAATGGCACTATAAAACAAATAGGATATAAACTTACTGAAGATAGCGGAAAAACTCAAGCAGCCAAATTTAAAACAAGATTAAATGAAGAATCAGAAATATTTCAAGAAGCACATAAACGTCCACCAACGGTAAGGGAGCTTCAAGATATGGCTCACGATCTTGTTGTTAAGCAGTCTTTTGAAAAAGATAGTTTATGGGGAGGCACTGAAGAAAAAAGAAAGTATGAAGTTTCTAGAGGAAGAGCTATTGCAATTCCCGATGATTTTAGAGAAAAAGCCTATGATGAGGCTAGAAAATTAGGAAGACCAAAACCAACTGATGAAGAAATTAAAAAAGTTTATATTAGGTTTCCAAAATTAATTTCTGACGCTGGAGCTGCCGAAGTTACAAATACAAATGACTTACTTCCTGTTGGGAAAGGTGGTAAAAAAGGCTTTTTGCCAGATCAAAGTCCAGAAGCTGAAAAAGCTTATTATGAAAAATTAGGTGATTCTCGTGGTCGTCCAACAAATATTAAAAAATAATGAAAAATAATAGCAGTTTTTTTGACGCACTAGATTCAATAAACGCAGAGGACACAGCAAAAAGAAATGGTGCTACTGGTTTTTTTGATGCTTTAGATTCGATTAATAATGAAGAAAAAACTAATAAGGCAAGCCAAATTAAAACTAATGTATTTGCTTCAACTCCCATCCCTCCTGAGAAAGCAACACAACAATATCAAATGTCGCGTGCTACTGGCATTCCTATTGAAACAGTAAGAGCTAAAGAAAATGAAATTAAGCAAATGACGGAGCTTAATTCAATTAGTTACGATGATTTAGTTAATAATTTCCCAAAAACTGCTGCTCAATTAGCCGATTCTTCTAAAACCGCAATGTTGCGCGATGATGTAGATAATCTTACTTATTTTGAAAAGATAGTTGGCAATACTAAAAAAGAATTTCAAAGCAACGAAATTGGTCGCCAAACCACCGATTTAGGGCTTAAAAGCATGGCTTTTGATGTAACTGGCAATGAAAATTTTAAGTTAAGCAATAAAGAATTAAACGAACTTTATTTTGCTGAAAGAGATTTACAAAAATTACAAAATACTGATTATAAACTTGGGCTTTTTAAAAATGACGCAACTGAATTAGCAGCGCAAATTCCAGCTTATACTTTAGGGCAAATTCCCACTGTAGTGCAAATGGGTTATGGAGCGGTAAAAGGTTATGGTGTAACTGGTTTGGCTAGTGGAGCAATTGGAGCTGTAGCGGGGGCATTTGCTGGGCCAGAAGCAATTATACCAGGTGCTAAACTTGGTTTTAAAATTGGCTCTAAGGCTTTTGGTAGGTCAGGCGCTGGAGCTGGAGTTTTTACTGAAAGCTCAAAAAGAATGACAGCTGATTCTTATGGCGAATATAAAAATTTTGTAGATGAAACAGGCAAACCAATTGAAAAATCAGTTGCTGCTGGTGCTGCAATTTTAACTGGTGGAATTGGTGGATTATTAGAACTTATTCCTGCTAAAGTTGCAACAGAACCATTTAAAAAACTTTTTACTAAAGAATCCGCAGAAGAACTTTTAAAAACTTCTATTGGTCGCGAATATCTTAAAAACATTGCAAGCACAATGTTGGCTGAAGGAACTACAGAAGCAGCGCAAGAATATTCCAATGTTATTTTAGGTGAAGCTGCAAAATATGTTTCAGAAGGAAAATTTAAATCTTTTGGCACTGAAAAAGATAAGGTAACTCCTGAATCAATCTTGCAATATTTAGGCAGCAAAGAGGTTTCTAATCGTGTAAAACAAAGTTTTGTTGCTGGATCAATTGGGGGTGCTGGCTTCGCAACTGCGGGCGCAACTGTAGATTATGCCGCTAGAATTGTTGAAAAAAGACAACAAGAGGCTGAAGATAAAAAAACAATTAAAGATGTTGTTGAAAAAGCGAAACAAAGTAAAATTTTGCAAAGAAGCCCTGAAGCTTTTAAAGAAGCTACTGCTGAAACACTTGGCGAACAATCTGTTTATCTTTCTGCCGATCAAGTTCAAACATATTTTCAAAGCAAAACCCCTCAAGAAATAGAGGTAATTAATGCCGCACTTCCTGAAATTCAAACTCAAATACAAGAAGCTCTTGATACTGGCGGGAATATTGTTCTTAAGGGCAATGACGTAGCTGCCGCATTAGTTAATATTCCCGAAGCTGCTGGTCTTGAAGATTTTATGAAGCTAAGCCCTGAAAGCTTTTCTGATTTAGAAGCCCAAGATGCTTTCTTACAAAATGTTGTCCCAAATATTCATTATCAAGAACAGCAAAAAAAATCATTTACAGAACAAGATGCAGTAAAGAAAAACATTGAAAAGCAAATCCTTAATTTAGGAATGCCTTATCGCGATGCTAAAGAAGTTATTACAAAAACTCAAGCTTACTATGATACAGTTAGTTCTAGAGTTGGAGAAGAAGAAGCGAAAAAAATTTTAAATAGTTACCTTGGGCAGCTTGAATTAAACAATGGTATTTACAAAGAAACGCCATTTAAAGCTGTTAATAAAATTGAAGACCTAGATTTATTCCTAGACAAAGCCCGTAAACCAATCAAAACCCCTAAAGCTGGCAAGCCTCTTATTAAGATGCTTAAAGAAAAAGGCGGCGTTCAATTAGGATCAAATCTTGCAGGTGAATTAGCTGCTTTAGGAATTAATCCTAAAACAATGGTTGGCTTATTCAAAAAACAAGGTGGCCTTGGCAATGTTGACAACTTCGTAGCAAGCGAACTACAAACAAAATTCCCTCATGCTGAAATCAAAACCCAAGGCGAATATGTTGACCGTCAGCATTTCCTAGACCTACTTGCAAAAGAGATTGGCGGAGAAGATATTTCCCACGCTCCTAACGCAGAACAAGACCAAGTTAAATCATTCCTAGAAGAGCTAGACAGGGCTGGAATTGATATTAATGCAAGCAATGAAGAGATTAAGAAAGCAATTAAAGAGTTTGAAGGTCAAACTTTTAATCAAGCTCAAGACCAAACCCAAACCCCAGCCTTTAAGAAATGGTTCGGAGATTCAAAAGTAGTTGATGAGAATGGTAAGCCTTTGGTTGTTTATCATGGAATGCCAGAATTAAATAAGTTTAATCAAGATCCAATCTTTAAAACTGCTAATGAGCAATTTGGCAGCGAAGATAAAAATAGAGCTTATTATTTTACTGGTTCTCTTGCTAAGGCAAAATCATACACCGATGAGAAAAGAGCTTATGATTATCAAAACGCTCAAGGTGGAGTTGTAAAAACATATTTAGCCATTAAAAATCCTCTAGTTGTCAACGCTGAAAATAAAGTTTGGAGACAATTTCAAACTGAAATTAATGGGGAAAAGTTAGTAGGCACAAAACAGATTGTTGATTATGCAAAGAAAAATGGTTTTGATGGCGTTGTTGTTAAAAATGTTAAGGACAATTACAATAATAATGAAAAATCAAAAGCTGGTGATGTTTATGTAGCCTTTGACCCAACCCAAATCAAATCCGTAGAAAACAAAGGCACTTTTGATTCTGAAAATCCGAATATTTATTATCAATCTGCTTTTCATGGAACTCCTTACAAATTTGATAAATTTACGTTAGACAATATTGGAGGTGGAGAAGGGGCGCAGGCTTTTGGTTGGGGGCTTTATTTTGCTGGTGACAAGGAAATTGCAGAATGGTATAGAAAAAAATTATCAGTCGACCTTAGTAAAGGAATTTTTTTACTAACACCTGAAATATCTTTAAAGTATAGAACTGGAAAAGATTTAAAAGATGCAGCTCCCGAAGTTATTAAAATCCTAAAAAAGAAACTGGACGAAAAGACTTCTGAAAAATTAAATATAAAAAACGATCTTTCTAAAATTGGATTTTTTTCAAAAGAAAAAAAAGAATTAAAAGCTGATTTAGAAAAGTTGGAAAACGAAATATCAAACCTGAATCACGATTTAGGAATTGTGGAGATATATCAAAAGGCAAAAGAAGGGCAACTTTACGAAGTAAATATCCCTGAAGCTGATACTATGTTGGATTGGGATAATATGTTGAGTAAGCAGCCGCCTAACATACAAGAAGCCGTAAAAAAAGCATTTGATCAGATTCCTCAAGAAGATATGATAGATTATCTTAGCGATTGGAATGCGGATGATATTTATGAATTAAGCGGAAATGAGCTTTATCAACTTCTTAAAAAAGTAGCTGAGGATGACGGGTTTCCAAGTAGTCTTAAAGATTATTCTCGTAACGATGAAGGAGCTTCTAAGTTTCTTCATGCCAATGGAATAAATGGCATAAAATATTTTGATGGCAACAGTCGTAATAAAAAAGAAGGCCACCACAATTACGTAGTTTTTGATGACGCTGCAATTAAGGTTGTAAAAACATATTACCAAACCACCCCAACCTTCTATTCTTCTTTAGAAAAACAAATCACCGATTTACCGCAAGGCAAAGGTTCACCCGAGCAATGGGCTGGCATAATTAAAAACCTAACTCAAAAAGGCGTTAAACAAGAAGAGCTTGATTGGACTGGAATTGAAGACTGGATAAAAGAGCAGAAAGGCAGCGTTACTAAAGAGCAGATTCTTGATTATTTAAAGGCTAATAAGATTGAGGTTGAGGAGGTTGTTAAGGGTAAAAATGAAGCTGAAATCCTTGAAAAAGAATATGAAAAAGCTGCGTTTGTGGTCAACAAAGGAATTCAAGATAAACTGCCAAATCAAGAGTTAAATAGATTAAGAGAGATCAGAGACAATTTAAGAGATAGATTGGATGCAGCAAAAACTGAAAAACCTAATACCAAATTCGAAAAATACACCCTAGCAGGTGGCGAGAATTATCGCGAGTTGTTGCTGACTTTGCCAGTTCAAGAATCTATTAACAAACAAGAGATAGGCTCATTAAGAATTGCAGCCAGAGCCTTAATAGAGCAAGAAGGAAGTTGGAAAGATAATTATGATAGCGCTGGTAAAGCCCTAGACGATTTAATTGAAAATCCAAACTTATTGGAAGACTACAAATTAGAAGAAGGGCAAAAACAAATAATTAAGAATTATTTAAAATCTAAAAATTTACGCAAAGATGAGAAATCTTCTATCTACAAATCCTCCCACTACGATGAACCAAATATTTTAGCCCATATCCGCTTTAATGAACGCACAGATGCAGAAGGCAAGCGCGTTATGTTTGTGGAAGAGTTGCAAAGCGATTGGCACCAAGAGGGGAGGAAAAAGGGGTATAAAGACGCAGAACTACTTAAAAAAGTAGAAGAGGAAATAAAAGCTATTGGCGTAAATAAGCCCTTTGGTCAAGTATCTTATACAGATTTATTGGAAGCTAAAGCGCCAGAATCTCTTTTGAAAAAATATGAAGAAGCTTATGATTCTTATATGAGAGTTCCCAACGCCCCCTTCAAAACCACTTGGAACGAACTAGCCTTTAAACGTGCCTTACTCTGGGCGGTTGAAAACGGCTTTGACAAAGTTGCTTGGACAACTGGTGAGCAGCAGGCTGAAAGATATGATTTGAGTAAGCAGGTTTCTTGGATTTCTTACAACAAAAACGACTCTCAATTAGCATTTAGAGCTGGAGATCGTACTGAGTTAAAAAACAATATTTCTCCAGATCAATTAGAATCTTTTGTTGGAAAGGATGCTGCTAAGAAGTTACTAGAGAACGAACCAATGCAGGGCACTAAAACTGTAAGAATTGAAGGTGACGATCTAAAAGTAGGCGGCGAAGGCATGAAAGCCTTCTACGATAAAATTGTGCCAACGATGGTGAATAAGTTGGCTAAGAAGTTTGGTGGTAAGGTTGAAGCTATTGAGTTGGGCAATAGTAGCACTCCCTCTAAAAATCAAAATAAAATTTTAACATTTAGAGATTGGGTGTGGAAAAATATAAATAATGATTATTCTTTTAATGACGCACAAAAAGATATAAATAATAATAGCGAATTATATAAAAAATATTTATCCGACACAGGTAAATTACAACACGCTGTAGAAATCACCCCCGCAATGCGCGAGTCAATCCAAAGACAAGGATTGCCATTATTTCAAAATGAATCAAACCCAAGAGGACAAACTCAATTCATTGGACAAAAGCCAATTATCACCCTTTTTGAAAACAAAAACAAATCTACAGTTCTCCACGAACTAGGACATGTCTTTTTACAAATCAACCGAGACATCGCTGCCGTTCCAAATGTTTCTGAACAAATAAAGAAAGATTGGAAAATTCTTGAAAACTGGCTAGGAATCAAAGACGGAAACATTACCACAGAAGCGCATGAGAAATTTGCTCGTGGTTTTGAGGCTTATTTATTTGAAGGTAAAGCACCATCGATTGCTTTAAGAGATGCTTTTGCAAGATTTAAAAGTTGGTTAATTAGAATTTATAATGACAATATTAAAAATTTAAATGTCAAACTTACCAATGATGTAAGGGGTGTATTTGATCGTATGTTTGCATCAGATGAAGCAATTGAGTCATTAAAAAACAATCCAATATTTCGTTCTGACGATCAAATTTTAGAATTGCTTACGGCTGCTGAAAAGAAGGATTATCAAAAACTTAACGACACTGCCAATGAGAAAGCTAAAGAAAAACTTTTGACTAAGGCTTTGAAGCAAAAGGAAATTGAGAACAAGAAATTCTACAAAGAAGAAAGGGCGGCGGTAAAGAAAGAAGTTGAATTAGAAATGAATCAAGATAAAACTTTCCGCCTTGTTCATTTTTTGAAAACTGGTCAATTACTTGGCGAAGAGCCAGTTGAAGGCGCTACAGGTTATAAACTAAGCCGCGAAGATATTAAAAACAATTATGACACAGAGTTTTTAAAATACCTTCCTGCTGACATTCTTGCCAAAGACGGCGTTCCCGTGGATATGGTAGCCGAAGAATTTGGTTTTAATGATGCTGGACAAATGCTTTATGCAATCGCAAATGTTCCAAACTTTAAAGAGGAATTAAAGAAGGCTACCGATGCGGAGATGGTAAGACGCTATGGTGATATGCTTTATGATGGCACAATTGAGAACGAAGCTCTTAATGCCTCTGAAAATGAAGCGCGTGCAAACAAAATTCTCTACGAGCTAAATGCAGCCAATAGAAAAGTTAAAACTTATGTTGAAACTAAAGAAGCTTATAAGCAAAAAGCCAAAGAAATCATAGCGACTAAACAAATTAAAGATGCAACCGACACCAATACTTTCTATTTAAATGAAGTAAAGGCAGCCAGAGAAGCTGGCAAAGCACTTGGTCAAAAGGATTATGAGAAAGCTGTTGAGTGGAAGAAAAAACAACTCCTGAACCATTATCTTTTTAGAGAAAGCCTTGCAATTAAAAATGAAGTTCAGAAAGCTCTTAAGAGTTATACTGGAATTAAGAAAAAACCCAAAGCTGGCAAAGTTACAATTGATGAGGATTTCAGATTAAAAGCTGTTAATCTTCTTCAAGATTTTAATTTAGCCCCTAAAGGCGTAGATTATCAAAAAACCAATGCTGAAGCTTTAGATAAATGGAAGCAAGAGCAAACCAATTCTGGTGTTTTGGGACTGGTTGAATTTCCTGAATTAGGAGAATTTCAAGATAAAGATAATATTCGCTCGCTTACAACTGATGAATTTAGAACGCTTGATGATGCAATACAAAATCTTGTTACTGTTGGGCGTAATATAAATATCTTGGAAGTTAATGGCAAGAAACAAGAACTAAATTCAATTGTTGACAGAATTATCGAGCAAGCAAATACCAACATCAAAAAAGATAAACCTGAAATAGAAGCCCCAACCGAAAGAGAAAAATTAGTTAAAGCTTTTGATTCTTATGCTTCTTCTTTAATTAAAACTAGCCAGACTACTCTTAAGATTGATGGTGAAAAAAATCTTGGAGAATTTTATCAGCTTTTTGAAAAAGATTTAAATGCAGCAGAATTGGAAAAACATAAAATGTCTGATGAACTTTATAAAAAAGTTGATGCTATTTATAATAAACACTTTGGCGGCTATAAGATTTCCGATAAAAGAACTTATTTTGATTCAGTTGGCAAAAGTTATCCTAAAAAAGCAGTTCTTGCATTTGCTTTGAACTGGGGAAATGAAATTAACAGAACTCGCGTAAGGGACGGATTTAACTATTCGGATGCTCAAGTTATAGATATTATTTCCTCTTTAAACAAAAATGAGTTAGAGTTTGTTCAAGATATTTGGGATTTAGTTAATAGCTATTGGTCTGGTATTGAATCAACTCAAAAGAAGCTTTTCGGAATTGCAGCTAAGAAACAAAATTCAGTACCTCTTAAAATTGTTTCTAAAGATGGTCAGGAAGTTTCTTTAAAAGGTGGTTATTATCCTTTAGCTTACACAGCAGAAGCTAATTTTAAATCAGACACTGTACAAGATTTGAAAGAGACTTTATTTGGAACTGGTTTTGATGAAGTCTCTTTTCATGAGTCTATGACAAAAGAAAGAACTGATCAAAAAGTAACCAAAAAAATTGTTTTAGATTTAAACCCTCTTTCAAAGCATTTAACTCAGGCAATTAATATTATTGCCATGAAGCCCGCTGCATGGAATGCTTACAGAATTATAAACAACAGAAGGTTAAAAACAAATTTAGTTAAGAAAATTGGAATTGCTGAATATAAGCAGTTGCAATCTTGGGTTTATGATATGTATGGACGCACTATTACGCAAGAAAGTTTTATTGCTAAGGCTGCTAATTTATCAAGAGACATAACTGTAACTTGGACAATGGCTTTTAAATTAGCAACTGCGATAATTCAACCTACTGGTCTTTTGCAATCAATTGTAAAAATTGGTTACAAAAACATGGGCTTAGGTATTTGGAAAGCTTTAGGAAATGGCAATCCTGTTTCAATTAATAAAGCTGCTAAACTAGCTTTTGCAAAATCTAAAATTTTAGAAAATCGTTCAAAAACAATGACTCGTGATATTTACGAGGTTTTTGACCATATGCACAAAGCTGGTAAAATTCGCAAAGATATTACTAAATTCGCTTTTTTAGCTACAACTAAAATGCAAATGTTAGCAGATTTGCCAACTTGGTACGGAGCTTATTACAAAGGATTAAAAGATTTTAAAGGCGATGATGCGAAGGCGGTAGAGCTTGCAGATAGATTGTTAATTGAAACTCAAGGCTCTTCTTATAAACAATCTCTTTCGGCAATCCAAAGAGATGATTCAGCACTTGTAAAAGCTTTTACAATCTTTGGAAATTATGCTAATGTAAAGCTTAATTTGCTGGTTGGAAGTTATCGCCAAACAAACTTTAAAAAGCCAAAAGATACTGCTAAGTTTATTTCTGATTTTGCTTTATTATTTGCTGTAGATGCAATTTTAACTGAATTTTTAAGAGAGGGAATTTCTAATTTGCTTTCTGGTAGAGGCGAAGATGATGAGGAAGATAAAACTCTACATTATGCAAATTTAATTGCTGGATCGCTTCTTTCTCCAATTCCTGTAGCAAGCCAAATTTATTCTGGTTGGAGTTATGGAAAAGATTCTTATAATCCATCAGGATTTAAAGGAATTTCAATAGTTGGTGAAGGAATAAGTAAATTAGGAAAAGAAGCTGTTAATGCCGTAAGTGAGGATGAAGAAGTTGATTTAATCAAAGTTATGCAAGGAATAAATGAAACTTCTGCAATCTTTACAATAGGCGGTGGAGCGCAAATTGATATTTTCTTAAAAGCTTTAAAAGAAGAAAGAGAAGGAGGCGAACCTGCGCCAATAGATTTTATTTTAAAACCAGCTAAAAAATAGCTTGCATCTATCCAAATGATATTTACTATTTTTCTATAATTGGAAATTAATCCGAAAATCAGCCGCTACTCAGAAATGAGGGCGGCTTTTTTATTGCCTAAAATATGACAACAACAGATTTAAAAAGTGGTGTAGTAGGAGAGCTTGGAGCCAAGTCTCCTGTGCTTGTAGCCACTATGGTTAACATTACGCTTTCAGGAGAGCAAACTGTAAATGGTGTTGCAGTAGTGGAAGGTGATAATGTCCTTGTAAATGCTCAAGACGATGAGACAGAAAATGGCGTTTATGTTGTTTCAACAAGCGCGTGGACTCGTGCTGTATGGTTTAATAACGAACTTAATGCAGTTTCAGGCACTTTAATTCTTACAACTTCTGGTACTCAATATCCAAATACTCTTTGGGAAGTTGTTTGCGCTGATGCTCCAATTGTTTTTGGAACAAGTGAGATTACTTTCAATTTCTTTCAAAAATCAGGCGCTGGCGGCAATCCTTTATTAATTGCCAATAATTTAGATGATGTAGCAAGTGCCTCAGCATCACGAACTAATCTTGGACTTGAAATTGGTACAAATGTTCAAGCTCAAAATGCTAATTTAAGCGCTTTAGCTGGATTAACTGGGGCAGCAAATAAAATTCCTCAATTTACGGGTGTTGGGGGAATGTCTTTGCTAACCACAGGAACCGCATCTGGCAACGTACCTTTAGTTGGAACTCAAAGTGCAACTACGGCTTTAGCGGGAACTATTGAAATTGCAACTGATGCTGAGGTAACTGATGGAACAGATTCTTCAAGAGCAATTGTTCCATCTGCTTTTGCGGCATCGAAATTTAATGCTATTAATTTGATTTCTACCGCAACAGCTTCTTCTTCAGCTTCAATTGCATTTACTGATTTATCTTCGCAGTTTTCTAAATATATAGTCGAATTTATAGATGTTGTCGCAGCGACTAACGATGTATTATTACTTGCAAGATTTAGTACTGATAACGGGTCTACTTATCCAACAACAACTTATCTTTCTTCTGTAGAAACTTCTGCAAACACAAATTGGGTATTTTCAAATACTCCTGCGAATTCTATCGGGATTATTTCTTCAAACGGCGCTGGTTATGGCTTATCAACGACAATAGCTCGAGCCTTAGAAGGTTCTCTTGAATTATATAATCCAAGTAGCACTACAATTAATAAAAAATGTGTTTTTAAAGGAACTTACATTAATGCGGTTGGTGATAGAAGTCATTTTATTGGTCAAGGAATTTATACTAGCAACACCTCTGCCGTTAATGCAATTCAATTTTTAATGTCTTCTGGCAACATAGCTTCAGGCATATTTAAACTTTATGGAATAAAATAATATGACTCAAGAAGAAATAAAATTACAACCTCATAAATTGGTTAATGGAATAGCAATTCTATTGATTGAAAGCGAAATTGCAGAATTTAATCAGCCATTAAGCGAAGAAGAATTGCTTAATCAATTAAACTTACAAAAACAAATTAAAATAAATCAATTAAAAGCCAACCGCACCAGCGAAATGGAAGTTGAAACCCCAAAACCAAGTTCATTGCAAGTTTATGAAATTGATGGAGTTGCTCGCACTTTTAAACTTAAAATTCCTGACATAGCAATTTTAAACTCTCGAATTATTCGACTTCAAAATGCTATTGCTGGCACTACGGCGCAATGGACAGATATTGACAACAATAGATTAGATTTAAATTTAGATCAATTTAAAACTTTAGCCAATCACTTAGACGTTAGAGATCAGAATTTATTTACTCTTTACACTGACAAGTTGGCGGAAATAAACGCTTGCACAACTTTAGAAGAATTGAACGCAATTAACATTAACTTTTAATAATCATGTCCAAAAATTCTCCTTTTAATTATAGTCCTGTTGCTTCAACTGGCGGTGGCGGCGGCATTGAAATAATAACCAACAATGGGCAAAGCGGGGCTATTACAGCTACTACGACAAGTGGAATTGTGGTTTATGAATTTACTGGAGCTGGCAGTTTAACATTACCTACGGCGGTAGGAAATACAGCAATTTTTATGGTTAAAAATAGACATACATCTAACATCACTGTAACTTTTACAGGCGGTCAGAACGCCGATGGATCAACATCTATTACAATCACATCTTACCAAGCTCTACAATTTATTTCAAACAATACTAATTATAATATCTTTTAAATATGGCTTACAATCCAAATAATCCTAATGGACAAGCTGCTGCTGCGGCTTCAATGCCAGTAACATTATCTGAAGAAAATGTTCAAGACCTTTACATTGTTGGTCAATCAGCTCAAACAGCAGTTGTAAACAACATCTTATCTACAACAGCAGGAACAGCGGCAACAGACGCAACTGGCTACAGATCAGCAATGATCCAAGTAATATCAACAGGAACTGGCGGAACATTTATCTTTGAAGGATCAAACGATAATGTCAATTTCGTAACCATCTTAGCATATAACCAGAGCGTAGTAACAGGAACCCCAATAAGTGCTGCAATTACTGCAACAGCATCATCAATTGGCTATAGTTTGCCTGTAAATTTTAGGTATATTCGCTTAAGAATTGCTACTACAATAACTGGTGGTTCAATACAAGCGTTTTCTAAATTTATGCAAACGCCTTTTGCGCCAGCTGTAAATCAAATAGCACAAAATACTGCTGGCAACTTAAATACAACGTCAGTAATTGCTTCAGGAGCTGTTACTTCAGTAGGAACTCTGGCAAATGGACAAACCGCTCATTCTTCTGCATCAACTGGATCACCAGTTAGAGTTGCTGGTCGCGTCAATACTACCTTAGATACAACCCTAATCCAAGGGGACGCATCAGATGTAATGATTACTTCTGCAGGACAAGTTATTCAAAAACCATTTGGATCAGCAGAAAATGACTGGCAATATGCGGCCGCTGCTTCTGGGATAGTTAATACAACAACAGCTGTAACAATAAAAGCCGCTGGTGCTGCTTCTATTAGGAATTACATAACTGCGATAACTATTATGGCGGAAGTTTTAACTACTGCTACAGAGTTAGTAATTCGGGATGGCGCGGCCGGAACTGTTATTTTTAGGACAAAAATACCAACTACAGGGTTGCCAACTACTAATATAGAGTTTCCAACACCTTTAAAAGGTACAGCAGCTACGTTATTAGAAGTTGCTACTTTAACGGCTACTGGTACAACTGGTGCTATCTATTTTAATGCTCGCGGATATCAATCATTCTAATCAACTAAAAAAACAAGGAACAAAATGACTAACAGAAATTATAACACTACTTTAGGAAAACCATTCATCAGAGGTCAAGAAATCATTATTAGATACGGAATTTCCGAATCTGAAAGAGTTAGATTGACGATTAGCGAAGTCGAAGCCATTGTTGACTCCAAAGGAGACACTAATATTATTCAAGGCTACTCAAATAATCTTGATAAAATAATAAGTCTTTCACAAATTGATTCAGATACTTTTGAATTGATTGATCCAATTACTGGAGAAACTATTGGCGAAAGCATGTTATTAAAAGACCTTTTCGTTGCAATAGTTTCTTATATTAGAAAGCTTCAAAAAGAAGCAGATTCAGAATAATATATGGATTTAGATTCTTTATACAAACTAGCTGGAATTGCTGCTTTCATTATTGCTGGCGTTAATTTCGTTATTGCTATTGTCGGTAAAACCTTTTGGAATTTAACTTTTAAGAGGCTTGAGCAAGAAGTTGCAGTTCTAAAAGAAGCTGAACACAAAAACTCCATTGTAAGACATGATTTTACAAATGTAACTAATTCTGTTTATGCGAAAATGGATAAATTAGAAACTACTTTAACAAATGCGATCGACATGGGATTTACACATGTTAAAGAACTTTTTGGAAAAGAAGTAGATAATATTCATAGACGATTTGATGAAAAAAAGTAAATTATCAATCCTTTGTGAAAAAAGCGGCAAGCTTAGTCTTAAGCGAGTTGTTGGCGTAACTCTCATTGGCACTGGACTTTTGGGAAAAGTTGCTTTAAATATTTACGCAGCTACTCATATTGAGACTTTGCTTGTTAATTTCTCAAATATAGATAATTCTTTTGATAGCTTGATTTATTCGGGAATTGCTTTGCTTTTTGGAACTATTATAGATAAATTTACAAAACATGATAAATAAAATTTTGGCAATTCTTGGAGCTATTTTAGCAGCTTTAGCATACGGCTTTTTGAAAGGCAAAGAATCAATTCAAATTTTAGAAAATAAATATGTGGCAAGACAAGTTCAAAAAAAGAATAAATATGTGGATCATTCTCGCAAGCTTACTGATGCTGAGCGCGCTAAACTCGTGCAAAAATACACAAAAAGAACCAAGTAAAGATTTGTGTTACGGCGCGCATTTAGAATATTTTTACCCTTCGATTCAATATTCTATTGCCGACAAAGATGCAAAGATTGCAAATAATGAATTTGCTTGCGATTATTGTATTGATAGTCTTACTCACGATGAACAATCTTACTGCGTAGATTAGCATGGATAAAAGACTAGAAAAAGCCTGTCAATATTTAATCACTAAAGCCTTTCCGTCTTACAATAAAGACACTTGCGGGCATTGCGCTGCGTTTGTTAGAAGTGCTTGCGATTTTGGTTTTGGTGTTGCTGTCCAAAAATTCCCTACTGCTAAGAATTGCGCTCCTGCTTATGAAGCGTTAAGATTTAAAAAAGTCTTTAGTTTTCCTGAGCAAAAGAAAGAAGATTACAAATCAGAATTAGGGGATGTTGCTATTATTCAATACGAGCCTTATGGACATATCTGCATGAATACCTCAAAGGGCTGGATTTCTGATTTTGTGCAGCGTGATATGTATGGCGGTAAAATTAGAGATAAAAACCCTCCTTTCGCTATTTATCGTCTTAAACCAGATAAACTTTAGATAAACTTTTTTAAAAAAAGTGTTTGACATACAAAAAAACATTTTTATGTTGTGCTGTGTTAGCTGTTTATGCTAACAATTAACTATTAATTAAATTTATATTTAAAATGAGCAACTTAGAATTAAACAAAGGCGACAATTTTATTTTCGGTGTAGACGTATCAGGTTCAATGCAAACAAATGATTGTCCAAATGGATTATCTCGTATTGAATTTTTGAAAGAAAAAACTATTCAATTTGCAAATGAAGCTTCAAAATATGATGAAGACGGAATTGATGTTTTGGCTTTCGGACATCAAATTACTTCTTATCGTGGAATTACCGCAGAAAAAGCAAGTGAAGTTATTGGCAGCTTTAAAGCGAATGAAATGTCAACTAATACCGCAGAACTTATTAAGCAAGCTTATCTTCTTCACAAAACTAGCGGAAAAGATGGTGGTAGAAAAGAACAAACGGTTCTTTTTGTTGCTACTGATGGCGAACCTAATGACCAAGAAGCTGTAAAAAAAGCAATCATCGACATTACTCTTGATGTATTAGATGAACGCGAATTTAATATCAGCTTTTTAACTGTTGGAAATATCTCACCTGCTTTAAAAGCATTTTTAACTTCTTTGGATGATGATCTAAAAGGAGCTAAATATGATATTGTTGACGTTAAAACTCTTGAAGAAGTAGATTTTATTTCTGCTTTTGCTGGCGCATTAAATGATTAATTATTAATTTTAGACAAGGGCGTAAAAGTCCTTGTCTTTTTTTTTGAGGATAAAATGGAAAATATTATAAAATTTCTGATTAAGCAATTGGATAAAACTACTGCTTTGATCGGATTAATTGGATTATTTTTTCAATTAATCAATTGGCATAGTGGATTATTTTTCTTATTTGTTGCTTTGCTTTTTTTGCCAGAAGCTTCTTTTAGTGAAAAATTTAAGCTGTGGACAGATAAAATTAAAAAAACACAAGGAAAAAAATGATTTATTTTTTGTCACTTTTAGCGATTATTTTAGCTTTTTTTGTAGGCGGATTAAAAGCTTTGTTTTTAGTTATTATATTAGGTATTCTTGAAGTGTCTTTATCATTTGATAACGCCGTAGTAAATGCATCTATTTTAAAAAATATGTCGCAAAAATGGCAAAAAAGATTTCTAACATGGGGAATATTAATCGCAGTTTTTGGAATGCGTTTAATATTTCCAATTGCAATAGTTTCTTTTGCTGGAAATATTAACTTTTTAGAAGTTATAAATATTGCCATTAATTTCCCAGATGAATATAAAAATAAATTAGTTGCCGCGCATAACAAGATCGCTTCTTTTGGTGGAATTTTTTTATTGATGGTTTTCTTAAAATTTATTTTTAATATAGAAAAACAAGTTTTTTGGATTTTTGGAGAAAAATATCTTTCAAAGATTAATTTTTGGATCGGAAGTTTTTTAACATTAATTGTAGTTTTTGCATTTCTTCCGCTTTCAATAATTTCTGCAATTTTAGGAATTGTTACTTTTGTTTTAATAAAAAAAATTGCTGATTATTTTGGTAAAAACTCAAGATCAATAGAAGCCATAGGATTTGCTTCTTTTATGTATTTGGAAGTGCTAGATGCTTCTTTTTCTTTGGATGGTGTTATAGGTGCTTTTGCTATCAGTAATGATATTTTTATTATTATGTTAGGGCTTGGAATTGGTGCTATGTTTATAAGAACTTTGACAATTAAATTAGTTCAAAACAAAACATTACAAAATTATATTTATTTAGAATCTGGTGCTTTTTTTGGCATCGGATCACTTGCAATAATAATGTTATTAAGCACTAAATTTCATGTTTCTGAAATAGTTACGGGCTTAATAGGGGCGACATTTATTATAATTTCAATCATACATTCAAAATGCAAAAAACTTTAGGAGAAATCATTAGGGAAAATAGGCTAAATAGAAAAATTGGAATTAGGCAACTAGCTAAAACAATTTCAGTTTCTCCTAGCCTTATTTGTTTAATCGAAAAAAAAAGTCAAAGTTCAATTGGTTACGAAAAAATCAAAATGCTTTGTCATACCTTAGAATTAGATTTAGATGAAATTTTGGCTTTATCTGGTAAAATAGCTAAAGATGTAAAAGAAATAATTTTACAACAGCCAAGTATTAATTCCAATAAAATACGACAATTCGACACCTTTAGATAAATTTATATGAAATCCCCAATTAAAGAAACGCCCGATCAAATAATAATTGACAAAGCAAAAGTAGAATCTCTTACAAAAAGATTTTTAGCTGCTACCAAGGCTTTCCTTGTCAATCTAATTACACAATCCGAATGGGACAGACTAGGACTTGAGAAAACATGGCGTTATTTTTTGCCCCTGATTGTTATTGTTGGGCTTTGGGTGCTTTATTATTTAAGTTATTGGGCTGCTGGAATTACTTTGGCAATAACTGGTGTTTGGTTGTGGCGGTCTAGGAAATAAGCATTAGCTTATCTTAAAGTGCCTCATTATATCTTCAGCCAATTCCAAGGCAGCTTCTTTAGTTAATAAAAATTCTCCAAGATTTTCTTCTACGCGATCAACTTTGTAAATTATTTTTATTTCAAGCAAGTCTCTGCCTTGAAACTCTGGGTGATAATTTATCTCTACTGCGTTACTTAAAATTACTGCCATTTTCTTTCAAGATCCTCAATATCCTTCTGCATTTGCTCGAAGGAGTTGATGAAGTCGGTGAGAGAAATAAACTTTGCTACACTTTCACCTGATGAAACGCGGTGTCCTGAGGAATCAAAAAATTTTCCCTGAGCGGTCAACATTAACGAATGACCGCCTCTTCTCCATTTTACAATCCCCTCATCCAATAAACCCTCTGGCAACTCACTAACATCTTTCCAAATGCTTACTGGATCGACACATTCTTCTTTAGTGTCGATTTTAGGCTCTGGTTTGGACATTGGATATTTCTCATCCATTTTAGCATTAAAATCTTTCATTTGCTTTATGCCTTCTTTTAAAGTGTCTTTTACTGCGTCCATTGCAGATTTTTCGGCTTCTAAAGCATCAACAAGTTTTTGCGCTTTTCCCAAGAAGTAGTAAAAAACATTTGCCATCCGTCTCTCTCCTTCTGTTTCTGCTGGTTTCATTCCGCCACCACATAGAGCTATTTCTCTTTTCAACTCCCCCAAAGCCCTATCAACTTCGTTGACTTCTTCCTTCTTAAAGTCAACTGGATTAGTGTTTTCGATGACTTTCGGCTCATTATCTGTTGACTCTTTAAAGCGATAATCTTTTTTAAAACCAAAGTCATTCCATCCAGCATTGTAGCCTTCCATGAAATCTTTTGATGCAACTTCTGGCACTTCCTCTTGTTCCTGCGAGTTGTCTTCTGGGAGTTCTTCGAAGCGATCCCAAAAATCTTTCAATTGACAAGAATAATAACCATTACTTACTCCATCGGTACAAACTTGCTGTAAATCACAAAATATCACTACTCCGCCGTTCAATAAACTAAACCTCTTAAATTCCGCCCAAACAAAACTTTCTTTTTGTAACGGTCTATATCTCTTCCCCACTACTGGCATTTTATTTGTCATGTGTTCTCCTTGTTTGTTAATTTGCCTTCATCTTTGCCAAGGCTGGCTTAAGTTTTTTTAAAGCAACGCTGGCAGAGAATTTCACTCTGCACTGTTTTCCTGTCTAGGCAATGTTCTTCGATTTGAACGAAAATGAGCCTTGTACTCTTGGAAAAATTGCCATACTGTCTTATTCCAGCACAGCGTTGCCATAAAAAAACTCACGAAGCAGAACCAGAAAAGCAATTTCACAGAACTTTTCTGATCCCGCCCCAGTTGAAGACTGTTTTCAGTCTATCTCTTACGAGATTTTTTGCCTAATCTTTAGCTGGCAAGCTTTAAATCTTTTTTAAAAATCTCAAACTCTTTTTCCATTGCTTTGCGGAAAATTCTTGAATAGCAAAAAGTTTTATTTGCTTTCTTCATGATTTTTATTTTGTTGTCCGTTTTCACGTCACTAGAAATATAAACCCTTGTATATTTATCTTCAGGATTTTTACGAGGTCTTCCACGCATTTTCCTTGCCGCAGTTTTATTGTCAATCATTATTTTTACAAAGTTTTAATTTCTAATTTAAAGTATTCCTCACCCTTGGAAACAATCTTCTTCTCAAGAGTCATATGATAAATTTCCTTGTCATTGAAGCCATATTTTTTCTGCATTATATCCACTAGGATTTTTACAGGATTATCTATATCACTTGCTTTATTGCTAAATCCGAACTCAAAGGAGAGTGAATAAGGAGCATTTGGAAAGCTTAAACAGGCGGGAAGATTGTAGAGCAATTCCTCCTCATAAGCTTTATATTCTGGCGTTTTGAATCTTCTTCCTTGAAACGCTTTGTTAATAGAAAGAGTCTTAATCTTTTTATATATTTTCATTTTAATTTTACCTCTTCCCAAGCGATAGGGGTAAAGTTTATTTGCTCAACCGAAACATTAATATAAAAATCATCTTCCAAGTTATTAGTATGCAAATGACCATGAATATTCTTTTTAAACCTTCCTTTTGAATCAGGATGAACTGGAATATGGCTTGCTAAATAATTTTCTAACACAACATATCCGCGAACATCTCGGAAATATTTAGTATAATCTTTGAGTTTAAAAATATCATGATTGCCGCGCACTAAAATTTTATCGCCATTACATTTAGCAAGACAATCTAAGCCTTTTCTTGGAATTGCCACGTCTCCTAAATGGTAAATTTTATCTTGAGGGCGCACAACTTTATTCCAATTGTCAATTAAAGTCTCGTTCATTTCTTCAATACTTGCAAAGGGACGGACTGGATTATTTTGGTTATCTCTAAAATTAAGAATACTGCTGTGTCCAAAATGAGTATCGCTGATGAAAAAAATATTATTTGCCATTTATAGCTCCCATGCTTTTAATTGCGTTCTTATTAAATATCCCAATCTCTAACATTAAATCTTGAGCTAGTACATATCCAAACTTGTCATCAAAAGTAGCAATTTTGATAAACTTGTTTTTTTCAAGCAATCTAATTGAAGTCTTATTATTCTTCTCAACCATTGCTATCAATCTCGGTATTTCTAGTTTTTTACATTTTTTAAGAAACTTTGGCAACTCGACAGACATTATTTGTTGATTCCAGTAATTTTCAATAAGCGAATATTCAATATGAGGAAGCCCACCTTTCGCTTGGTATCTTACCAATTGAATGTAGCCAATAATTTCTTTACCATTTTTTATTTCTGTTTTATTAAAAATTCTAGCATTCATTTTCTACTTTTATTTTATATTTAATCGGTTGCCGATCCTTTGCTATCAAGGTATAGCTGCGGTTCTTCTAATAAATCTCTAGTTAATCTCTAATTAATCTCGCTAAGTTTCAATTTTTAAAAAATTATCAATCTTATTTAATTCTCTTTCTAAAATAAGTCTTTTGGCTTTGAATAGTATTATAATTTGCTGCTCTATTTCTTCTAAACTTTGAAAGTCAGCAATCTCAAATTCATTTTGCATTTAATTCCTTAATTATATGTTCGGCTAATTCTTCTTTAGCACCTTTTGCATTTTGCCAAATTAAAGCACCTTTTCCACCACATCCATAAAATATAGTTTCAAGATTTTTAATTCCTTCTGGCGTTGTAACTGCTTTCCCAATTTTCTTTTTAATGGTTTCAGCCTCATCATTTAAATTAATCCGTGAATTGTCATTCGGATCAGATTTGCTCATTTTTTTAGCTGGATCAGTCAAGGACATAATACGCCCGCATGATTCAGAAATAAGAGGCTCTGGTACTTTCAATCCAAGTTTTTTAGCTAAGTCTCTTGCGAGTTCTAAATGTTGCTTTTGATCTTCTCCAACTGGCACTAAATCAGCCTCAAGAGCAAGAATGTCGGCAGCCATTAAAACAGGGTAAGAGAATAAACCGAGGTTTTCATTTCCTTTGTCAGATTTCTCTTTAAATTGGGTCATGCGATTAAGTTGTCCGATTGAAGTGTTACAAGCCAATTTCCAGTACATTCGTACAATTGAGACATTTTGCGACTGATAAAATACATTTTTGTAAGAAATTCCAAGCTTAATCAATTGCACAAAAGTATCGTAAGATTCTCCGCAAATTTCATTATCATTAGGGATGGTTGGCTTTGTTGTCATCGCGTGCAAATCCATAATTCCAAATATGCATTCATATTCAGGATTTTCCTGCAATTCTTTCCATTGTTTAATTGCGCCAAGATAATTTCCTAAGTGTAAATTTCCTGTAGGCTGAATGCCACTAACCACAATTTTCTTATTTTTCATCTTCCACAATCTCCAAATGTCCTTTAAAGTTAAATCCTGATCCGCGTAATGCGTCTTCAAGCATATTAAGCATTTCTTCTAAATTAATTGCGTCTCTTTCAAGTATTATTTTCTGATTGTTAGCCTCATCTTCAATTGTTATTCTCATTTTTATTATCTAACCTCCCATTCTAGTTTTATGAACTTATCAATTTGAGTAGAGTCAAATTTTGTAGGATTTTTTTGAGTTTTGTTAATCCGATAAAGCCTGATTTCATCTTGTTTAATAAGATTAGTTTCTTTTGCTGCTTCAACTAACGCTTTAATCATTTCGTAAGAGTGAGTTGTGGCAAAAACCTGTACAGTATTTGAAATAGAAAATTCAATAATTTGTAACCAAAAATCTTTCATATCGGTATAATGTAAGCCATATTCTATTTCACTAAAACATTTAAAACTTACCTTATAAAGCAACCCTATATCAAAAACAAACCGCAATATTTCTTCCTTTCCAACTCCATTTTTACCAACCAGCAAATTGATCCGTTTGCAATCATTAATTTTTAAATCGGTTATGCCGCAATAGTTTTGAATGCGAATGTCTTTAATCATATTAGCAGGTCTTTTAATTGTTATGCGCCTATCAGTAAATTCGTTTTCAATGGTTATTTTCAATTTTTTGCACAAAGTAAATCTTAATATAGTCCAAATCTATTAACATGAAGGCGCAATAGGAGATTGTGATTAGCAAAGTAAAAACCACTCCTAATTTTCCAAAATATTTAAAAACGACTAACAAATATTTTTCGAGGCTATTCTTAGGATAACAAAAAATGCTCATTAATCCAAAAGCATTCAAAATAAAAGCAATCAAATATAATCCTAGCCACATTTTTTACCTCCTTCAATTAATTTCCACTCTTCGCTATTCTTTTTTATATCAAGCCGAGCAAGAGTAAGAACTTGTTTAACATTCTTACCCTCGACTTCGACTTGGGCATTGCCATTAAAATAATGGACAATGATTTTCTGGTTAAGGTTGTCTTTGTAATGTTCTGTTTTCATTTTTATTTAATCACTCTTTGTTGAGATGGACGCTCTCTTAGTAAATTATAAATTGTTTCGTTTCTGTAATTCATGAACCCAAATTCATAAAGCCCTAAGTATATGTCTAAACAAGCTTCATAAATCCAATTTCCACGGTAAGAATGAGGATAATTTGACTTATATTTTACATTTAAATCTTCATTAACCATTCCTATATCAAAACGCACTTGATAGAACGAAATAATTAAATCAGGCATAGCAAAACCATCTCGCCCTTCTATATGAGTCACAATAGCGTTGATTATAGTTGCCAAGTCTATTGTCCCATTGGAATTTGCCAATTCTGCGAATTTAGCAGCCTTCTCTTCTAAAGAAATTTTAGACAACTTATCGCAAATTTCAGCTAATTGTTTTCTTTGGTAATCCATGTTTTATTTAATATTGATATTGTCAGTTAAAAAGGACATTCGCCGTCCAGATCTTCCTCAACATTATTAGACTCTGGCGCATAACCATTGCCCTTGTCGATTGCATGTTGCGAAACTTCACCATCCTTTTTGCCATCCAACAATTGAATAGTTGAATTAAAACCCTGCAAAATGATTTCAGTTGTAAATCTTTCGATGCCTTCTTTATCAGTCCATTTTCTGGTTTGGATTGAGCCTTCTACATAGATTAGGCTTCCTTTATCCGTATAATTTCTGATAAGATTAATTAATCCTTCGGTGAATACGGATATTTTTACCCATTCAGTCTTGGAAATTTTTTGACCATCTTTTTTATAAGATTGATCTATTGCTAAAGAAAATGAAGCAACCTCTTTACCGTTGTTCATTTGTTTAATTTCTGGTTTTCCACCCATTCTGCCAATAAATCGGCAGCTATTTAATGTAGCCATTTTATTTATTTATTAAATTGATATATTCTTCCTTAGAAATGAATCTAGCTACATCGGGTTTATTTTTTATCCAATAAGCCACCGTGCCAGAGCCAACTTCTAATTTCTTTTCAGCCTCATTCAGGCTTCCATAAGCTTTTCCTTTTACAAAAACCTGTTTTGACTGACTTCTTTTAACTCCACTAACTCCTCTATACTTAATTTTACTATGATCTAACAACTTATCTTTAACGGCTTGTTGCATATTTTGTTTATGAGTCCCCTTTTTTAAATGATCGGGATTAATACATAGTTTATTATTACACAAATGCATTACCTCAAAACCAATATCTATATTTCCTTTATGCAGCTCATATGAATATTTATGAGTAGTTCTCATTTTTCCAAATACTTTTATTTGTCCATAGTTGGACGCAATAGAGCCTTGCCATATCCAACAACCTAATTCATTAACTTTATAATTGCTTAATAACCTTTTAAAAGGAGGGATTGCTGCTGGCATAATATAATTATATTAGATTTATATTGGATAATATATACCATCTTATATTCTAAATTTCACTAGTCAAATAAATTTATTACTTTATTTACTGCCATTTTATTACTCCTTTATTTTAAAATATTCATTGAACGCTCTTTCCTCATCTGGCAAAAGAACCATCTCATGCCAGCCTCTATTTATCACAAACTCCTCTTGCACTTTGTTTAAAAGCTCCATCCCTTCCTCTTTAGTTAAAAGAGCAAAAGATTTAGGAACCTCAAAAGTTTTCTGAAGTTGTTCGACAAGAAAGTTAAAATCTTTTAAAAGCATCTTCTGCCCTAAAAGCTCTTTCTCCCTTCTCATCTTCAAAGCTTCTCTAAAAGCCTCATCATAATTAGCCAACCGAGTTATCCCAAATTGATATTTGAAAAGCTCCTTAGCCGTGTCCTCGCTGATAAAGTTCCCTTGTTTCTCGATTAGTCTCAAAGCAAATAAACGGATCAGGCGATAAATTCCGCGCAATTGCTTATTTGTTTTGCTTTCTTTGATTAAGTCGAAGCTAACCTCAAAATCTTTCCCACCAGCAAGATATTTCATAATTGCGTCAGAAAGCTCGACTTGCAATTTAGACCAGTTTGGCTTGTTGGATTGTAGGAAAGGGATTTTCATTTATCTCGATTTGATTTGTTAATTTTAAATATTCTACAATTTCATTTCTTCCTAAAAATTCAGCAATTTGCAAAGCTGTTTTTGGTTTTTTCCTATGAACCACATTTCCTTCTTTACCAATGAAACTGTTAGGCTCTAAATCATACGCAGTTGCAAGTTTATTTTCGATTAGTCTTTTTACTTCTTCTGTTTGGCAATTAATTATTGCTTCAAATATACTCATTTTTTCCTTTGTTTAATTAATATTTAGGTTTTTGGTGGTGTGAATTTAACTAAAATAATTTAGATTTATCTAATTGCATAAAAATAAATCATCTATCCCCTCATTAATTTTTGTTTTGTTTTCCAAGATATTTTTCAAACAAATCTTGCATTGTTATTTCAAGTGCAAAAAAAATTATAAAAATAGCAATAAAAATTTGGTCAATCTTATTGTCTTGATATAAAAACACTGCAAAAGCAATTAAAAGATATTTACATTGCCATAATCTTTTTAAGAAATTTTTCATCTACTCCCCCTTAATTTGTTTTAATTTTTTTATTTCTAATTTTAATTTTTGTTTTTTTAATTGTTGCATTTCTATCTTTTCTTTTTCTTTTTGTAGTCTCCTTTCTTCTCTTTCTTCTTCTTTTAAAGCTTTTCTAACGCATTTGCCGCAGCTTTTGTCATACCAAGGACCATATACAAACCCATTAATAACTTTACCACAATTTCCACAAAAGTCTCTTTTCATTCTATCCCCCATTTATAAATAAAAGTTTCATTTTTTTAAATACCACACTCTAAATAAATTGTACTATTTTCTTGTGTAGCTTTTTCTAGCTGCGCAGCTTTATAGCTATTATAATCAAAAATCTTAACCTCCAACTCCTCATCAAACTCTTGTAGCTTTGCTATTAGTTCTTTTACTTTCATCTACTCCCCCTTAATTTGTTTTAATATTTCATTGCGCATTGTTATTGTTTTTTGATTCCCATTTGGTTAAAAACATTTCCTTAGCTTCTTTGTCGTTTTCTAAATATCCCATAAAATCGCTAATCATTGACTTAATCCTGTTTTCTACATTTCCATCGTTAACATAATCCTCTCTCCACCAATCCTTGCCGTCAGAGATAAGGTAGGAAAAATTAGGCAAATCAGAGCAATAAAGATAAATCAAGTGTTGGCTTGAGTCTAAAAATTTACCAAGTTCATAATTGCTAGTGAATTTAATATCATAAACAGTATCGCGCTTGATAACATCGGTGCGTCCGTAAAGTAAAAACTCTTGATTGCCAACTTTTATTTCTTTTTTGACTGATTGTTGCCAAAGCCCGCCACTCACTATCTTCCCAATTTCATAAATTGGATGACCTTCTGGTGCTGGAATTCCTTTGGCTTTTCCACTAATAGAATCTTCCAAAGCGTTTCCTTTCTTCATAGCTTCGTTTGGAGCGAATTTTTCTCTACTTAAAGTCCTCAAAAAGTCAGCCCTACTTTCCGCAGGGCTTTTCCATTCGTCTTGGATGTAGTAAGCGTAACTCGAAAGAAGGCTAGGCGTTATCAGGTATTTAGTCATCGAAAGCATCCTCAATATCTTCAGCTTCTTCACCAACGCTCTTTATGATTTTTGATGTTCCTAGAGATAAAATATCTACATCATCCCAATCATCATTAATCATGCTATCTGCTGTTTTTGTAACTATTCTTACTGGAGAAATAACTAATTCCCCTAATCCTCTGAAAAATCCCATACTACTTACCCTCCTTTTTAGTTTCTTCTTTTGCCGCCTTAACTTTAAACTCCTTACCCTTAGCATCAAACTCACAACCAAGCTCTTCAACTTTAGCTTTTAAGAAGGTAGCTTCCATCTGATAAGAAGACCAAAGCTTATCGTGCTTGTTATAAACTGCGTTGTAATAGCTGTTTAGTTGCTCCAAGTCTTTAATATTGGCAATTTTGATTTTTAGCTCTTCAATTAAAGCGTCATAATCTTTTGCAAGCTCTTCATCTTTCTTAAGCTTTTCTTGGTAGGCATCAAAGATGGCTTCTGAAAGAAAGTTATTAATGCCAGCAAGAGGTTTGTATTCTAAAATTGAATTAATGCCCAAAGAGTTTTTTGTATAATATGATTCATTAGGAGCTAAATCAATTATGCGTTTATTGCCTTGAATTGACATATAACCAACAAAATCAAGTTCTTTAATAACATCTTTACCAGCCGAACCAGAAACATCAATTCGCTTGTATAATTTATCATCAACTTTTTCTTCTCTCTCATGTGAAACAAAAATTGCTGATTTATTTTTACCTTCCAAAAGTTTTAAGAATCTTTGAAACTCTCCTTTCAGACTTCCCCAGCCTTTTTGCGATAGTTGACCATCTGATTGTTTTAATTTTGGATTTGACAAAGCCAGCCAGTCACCAATTCTGTCAACCATTTTGCCAAGCGTGTCGATCACAATAGTCTCGTAAGCTGAAATATCTTCTTTTGTGAGAATATCTAATAAGTCTTGATAAGATTGGATTTGAACGCTGTCAGATTGATATTGTTTTGCAACTCGTCTTAAACCATTGTCAAAATCTATTAAAAGCGGTTTTGGTGCTGATAATGCTAAAGAAGTTTTGCCCGCACCCGGTACGCCGTAAATCAATCCTTTTAGCTTAATTTTTGTTTGCGTTAGTTCGTTTGGTTTTTTAATTAATGACATTTTTTCCCCTTATTTGTTAATTTGACTTGCCCAATAGTAATAATATTCCTGTGAATCATTGTCGTTCATAAAACCTCTAAATGGTCTAAATCTTGAATCTCTATCTTGCCGAAAGAGTTCTCGCAAATAAAAGTTTTTGCTCGATCTAAATTCTCACCATAAATTGCATTGCCAATATGATTATGAGAAGTTACCGCCGCATGATCGTTTTTATCAAAATTTGCCATTTGTTTTTCAACATCAATCCAAGCTTGGTGTATTTCTGGTGTTATTTCTAATTGTTTTGTCATATTTTACCTTTTTAATTATTATTAATTTCCGCTAAAAGCTCAGGATTTTCAAAAATATTTCCGACAACTTCGCAAGAAGTATAAGCGCAATTATCCAAAGCATCCCATCTTCCTTTATTGCTAATATCATTTAACCATTTTACTTTTTTTAAATATGATTTCTGATTGTTTTGATAATAAATTTTTAAAATATCACCTTCAAAAATCTTCTTGCCGTTTTTATCAAGCAAACCTGTGGATTGCATTAAACAATTGCCAATATACTTATTTTTAGTATATCCCGTTGCTCCAGTGGAATCGATTTGAACTATTAACTCATCATCAACAGTTTTTTCATCATAAGGCTTATTTATTAAATAGTGCATTTTACCAGTTTCTTTATCGAAAGCTCTAAATTCTATTTCTCTTTGCATTTACCACTCCATTGGTTGTTGTTAAGTTTTTATTATTTCAAGAATTTTTATTAAATATTGCAGATCGAGTTTAGTAAAATCAAAATTGGAAATTTTGCTAATTATTACTTTTTTCTGAAAAAGATTTTTTAATTCTTCAGTTTCTATAAAAAAAGTTTTGCTGTTAAACTTTCCAGCATTTATTTGTTGAACAAATCCATCTTTTTTTACTTCTAGTTTTAATTTTGTTCCAAAGTTGGTAATGGCAGTTGTAGGCGTGATTCTAATTATTTGTTCACGCATAAGAAGCTGTGAATATTGAAGGCAATATATTTTATCTCCTATTTTGAGCATTTACCCCTCCATTGATTCTTGTTGAGCGCGTCTTAATCCTTCGCTTTCAATTTTAGCCGTTTTGTACCATTTTTTAACCTCATACTCAATATCTATTGCAATGTTTTTGACAAAACAAGCTGCCAATAAATCTCCATGGTAATCAATTTCGTCAATTTTAATTGAAATATCAGGATTAGAAGTTGAATTGACAATCGCGTTGACAAATTTGTTTTTTGCTTGTTTTAAATCAGCACCTTCAAAATCGCCCCAATCGTAAGTTTTAATAATTATCATAAAATTATAAGTTTTTAATAAATTTTCCTAAATTGATTAATTCTTCTTCCGAAGGTTCTTTTGCATTTGCAATGGTTAAATATTCAAAAAATTTTTCAATACTTTCTTCTTCAATAATTCTACGACCATCGTCAAGATTATGGACTTTTAGAACTATATCTCCAAGTTTTATTTCTCCGCTGTTGATAACTTTTGGTAATTTTTCTTTAGTCATAAAATAAATGATTAGGTTAATTTCCTTACCGCATTAAAAAGATTTAATTTCTACTTGCAACAATTATTTTTGCTGCCGTAGTAAATAAATCTCTTGACATTAATCTAGCCTAGAGGCTGTAGGAAATTGTGTTGTCAGATAGTAATCTGAATATCTATCTCGCATTTACTTATTGTTTTCCGTTGGTACAAAATTTGGATTTAACATAGCGGAATATAAGAATAGCTGCCGCACATCCTCCGCTATAATAATAGATTGAGCAAATTCTCTATCTGCTTTTTCTCTAAGTTCTTTTTCCTTAAGTTGATTGCTTATTTTTATAATTTCTGCGTATTTCTCGTGAATATTTAACATAATTACCTAGATGTTGTTTTCATAAAATTTTTTTATTTATTTTATTGTAAAAGTTTTCCATTTTCCGCATTTTTCACAAACGCATTGTTTTCTAGTTTGATAATAAAAGCCTTCTTCGCCAAAAGAGCAGTCGTACATTCTAGTCGATCTGACAAGTTGCCATTTGTGATCGCATAATCTCATGGATACGGCGGAAAGCCTTCTGTAAAGTTTTAAAATTAATTTAATCATTTCACTACCTCAAAATTTACAACCCAAACCCACGGATCAGCCTCAAACTTCTCTTTTGGTTTTTTGTGCGTGTAGTTCCAAAGTGTTTTAAAAAAGTCAATTGGACATTTATTGCCAAAAGGCTCAATTATGCTATATTGTGGAGCTTCGGCAATCGCATCCTCCTTACTAATTTCAGAAAGCCTTTCAACTCTAATTTCTTTAATTAGCAGGGTTAGGCGTGAGTGTTCTTGCTTCATGTGTTGGGCTGGTTTCCACTGTGCAAAATCACATTCTGCATCAGCTTTATAAGCTTTAAATGGTCTAAACTGAAAAAATTTTCCGCCTTCATCCTTTAAAGCAAATGCCTCCTTGCAAAAAATCTTTTGTCCTATTTGATAGGGGCATCTTTCATTGGAGAAGTCTTTATGTTTGCCCACCTCCCTAAATTGCGTCTTATCCCCAGCAATTATCGCTTGCACTTCTTGTGTGTTAAATATTTTACCTTTCATATTTCTCCTTTAAGTTATTAAAAAGCTCTTCCACAGAACTAAACCTAGTTGCCTTAGTTAAGTCTTCGTTAAAAGCTTGTTGGGTTTCTTCATTTGGCTCATGCTCTCCAAAACACTCTTCACAGCATTCTTTGCCGTTCAATTCAGCGCAGTTAAAATCGCTGTCTTTTTGTTGTTCGCAGATTGTGCAGATGTAGATGCTCATTTCACTACCTCAAAATCAATTACCCAACAAAATGGCGACGCTTCAAACTTCTCTTCTGGTTTTTTGTGGGTTGCGTTCCAAAATTCTTCAAAAGCGTTTTGCGCTGGTATATGTTTTCTACCTAGCCGATCTGAGAAATAACCCCTATCATCGTATTTAAAACCTTCTTTAATTATATCTTCTTTGCTAATCCCCGCCAAGCGTTCCACTCTAATTTCTTTTATTTGCAGGGTTAGGCGCGATTGTTCTTGCTTCATGTGTTGCGCTGGTTTCCATTTCCACAGCATATCCCGCCGCTGCCAACCGATGCAATCAGCCGCAAATATCCCTGCTTCAAACCACAAGGCAAAGCTCTCCTTGCAAAAAATCTTTTGTCCTATTTGATAGGGGCATTCTCTACGACTTTCTTTTGTCGCCCATTGCCAAGTTCTAGTTAAATTTGCTAATTTTACAGGATTTATATTGCTTTTAGGCTGTTTCTTAATCACCTCTCTGAATTGCGTTTTTTTACCCAAAATTAATGCTTGCACTTCTTGTGCGTTAAATATTTTTCCTTTCATTTTCTACCTCTGCCATAAAAAATTGTTTACCGCTATAAATTCTTTCGCCAATATCACTTGTTGTTTTTTCAAAAATATGTTCTGATTCTTTCGCAATAAAATACTTTGATTTTATTCTAAGTTTTTTTTCAAAAGTCTCTTTTTTTTCAGAAAGACCAACTCCTAAAAAACTACGCAACTTTTCTTCATCTTCTAAAATAAATCCGACCCCAAACTCTTTCATCATGTAAAGCGCAACTATAGGATTTCTATAATAATATTTTTTACTCATTGTCATTTTTTACTCCTTTTTTGATTTAGATTTAATAGTTTTTAAAGAACCTTTGCAAAAACCTAATTTTTCTGATAGCTCACCTTCAAAATTTAAACTTTCTCCAGTTAGTTGTTTGTATGTTTTTAAGCATACCGCTAACTCATCAGCTTCGTTTATCTTTCTGGTATGCCGTTTTTGTTCTGCCTTAATTTGATCTTCTTTAGAACTATTAGACATTTCATATCCTGCCCAACCACTAGCTAAAAGCCAAATAAAAGCATGTGATTGTTGCGTAGTTAATAAAAAAATCATTGTGGTTAAAATTATCTTCATTTTTTACTCCTTTGTTATTGTTAATTGATTTTCTTAAAGCTTAAATTTCTTGATTAAATCAAAATGCTCTTTCTTGTAAATCGGTTTAACAAATCCGTTTTCTGACGTGGTATTTTTAAACCAGTCCGAACGAAAAAAACCTACAAACTCATTATTCCAAATCGGCAAAGCAATATCGTATTGATTTAGAATTTTAAGTTGGATAGCAAAGCCATTTCTAAGATAACCAAGAAGCCCAAGATGATTTTTAGCTATCCGATAGCCTAACCAACCCTCTTCTTTTGCTTTTTGACAGAAATCAACTTGTGATTCGCAAAAATTATCAATATTCATTTCTACTGCTCCCCAGATGTCAATTTCTTCTGAGGGCGTTACCGAACTCCTTTTTTCTACGCCTTTAATAATATCTAACGCGGATCTAGTCATGTTTTTTTACCTCTAAATTTGTTTGTTCATAATCATCTAAAAATCTTTCTTGATTTAAAAATACGGCTGCTTGGCAGCTTAGGCGGTTGTTTTCATAGCAATTCACTAAATATTTAGCCGCGCCCTCATAAATCTTTTCTGCGCCGTGCTTTTTTCTTGCTCTTTCGTATGCAATTAGGGCTGTCTTGCGACTTCCTTTTGGGACAACTTTTCCATCTAAAACTTTCACTGGAGTATAATCTTCCCAGAATTTTTGAAAATCCTCGGTTAGAGGATTAGGGGTTAGCTTGGGGTTAGCTTGGGGTTTTTTTGGTTTTAAATCTTTAGAAGGTCTCCCGCCTTTGCTTCCATTATTTTTATTTGCAGTGATTTGCTTTGTTCTCTTTTCAGCATCTCTTTTAATATTTCCAATGATTGTTGTTATTACCATTTCAATTGCCAAATCTCCACTTTCCAAAATCTCAAAAGTTTCGTTAAAATGAAAAATTATTCTCAGACATTCTTTCACCTGCTCACCAGTCATTTTGCAAAAATAGCTTTTCCAGTAATCCGTGTAAAACGGAAAACCTGCTTTGCTGGTTATTATTTCTTTTAACATAGTTTCTAATTCCTATTTTCTATTAACTTATCTCTTATATCTTATCTCTTATATCTTATCTCTTATATCTATTAAGGCTTTTAATGGGTTTTGATGGGTTATTTTAAAAAACCCAAATAAACCCAAATAACCCAATGGGTTTTATTCAATAATATTGACTTTAGCCTTTGTCTGTCTATTGCCAGAGCCTTTTAACTGAATTTTGTATTTTTTCAAATAACTCATCAAAGTTGGCATGGTAATTTTAAGAATTTCACACAATTCTTTATTCTTTTTTGTTGAATAAAGTTGCTTTAATTCCGATTGGGTTATTGTTAATTTTGTTTTCATAAAAGTAAAAGTAAAGATTAAATTTAATCAGTCAAGAGATTATTTTGTAAAAGCTGAAAAGTTTTTGATTAAATCAATTAAATGTAAAAAACGTGGAAAAGCTATTTTGAAAATAATTTTACCAAAATATTTTCTAAGAATTATTCTAACTTTTAACTGGTCAATTTGGTTTTCTTCAAAATTTATTTCTGATAATTTTTTGCCAGTAATGTATTCGGCTAATCTGATAATTTTTTTTCTATTTCGTGAGTATTCTCGAACCAGTGCAGTCTTGTCTTTTGCATAAATTAATTGAACGCTACAAACAGCGCGCAAGGCTTGATTCATCAATTTTATTTCTTCATCTAGTATTCTGTGCGATAATCTTAAAAGATTTGCTTGATTGTCTTGCATACTGTCCCCTTGTAGTTTGGCGATCTGCGACAGGGGACTACCGCAGACCATAAAAAAAATTGTAAATTAAAAAGTTGTCCCCTACTTCTTAATTTCTTTCATTACTCTTAACCTTAACTTGTCCCCCACTGGTGCGATCCTTTCGGGTTCGTTCGGAGGCACTATTTGCAGAGGACGCCTTTTGGACGCAACTCACTCAAGTCGAACAGTCAATTTGAATCGTGTGAGAAAGATAAAATCTTCAGTCGCCTGCCACTCTATCAACATTGCGGAAGAAAAAACTCGCCATAGCAAGCCCCTTCTTTTTGCAATATTTTAAGGTTATTAAAAATGACAGAAATAAAAATGCAAGAGATAAGTATTAAGCAAAAGAAAGAAAAGAACATGGCAACTTGGCTCGAGTATGCGACTGCAAGCCAAGTGCCACATAGTTTGATTTGAGCGTGAAGCTCACAACCAAAAGCCTCAGAACTTTTATGTAGATGGGTGATATTACTCCCCGCCTTTGCGTGCGGGGCTTGTCCTTTCGGAATTTAAGAAAGCCTAATTTTTCAGCTTTCCCGCTATTTCTAGCTATTTGTTTTAGCCCCGCACCTCATATTCCCTTTCGGGCGAACTGCACATCACGAAGAAACCGATGGAATCCCCGCTAAAACTTGCCCTCTGCGTTTCCCTCATATGCACTTTTCTATACACATTTTTTAGATATGTATAGAAAACCAAAGAAATCTATATGTATTCCCCGAAAGCTTTTTTAGGACTTTCGGGTTAGCCTTAGAATAACTAAGGCACACTTCCCTTTTAGAAGCGTGTTGTCCGCCCCCGCTACGCAGTCTTGGACATTTTAAAACTACCGCTTAAAAATTACAAATCAAGCTTTTGTTTTACTGAATTTTCAAAAGATTTAGAACGCGAATCTTCATTAAAACTTTTAATATAATAATGCGTTAAGCAAGTTACTATAACAAAGAAAATAGTTATAATTGCCAAAAAGATTTTATCTATTAAAGTGAACATATTTTAAAAAAATTTGATTAAATAAAGGGTTAGACTAAGAATTAAAGAAATTGCAAGCGGTAAAATGATGATTTTTTTGACAAGATCAAGTCGTTCTTGAAGCTCTTGGGCTTCGGATTTGTAAGGTTTCATTGTTTTTCCTCGTTAAAATTGACCAAACCTTTTTCGTGAAGTAAAATTAAAAGTCTGGCGGCGGTGTCTGCGATTGATTCGTTTTGCTCTTGTTCAAAAGTCATTACCTTATCGAAACCATCCCAATTTTGGTAGCCGACAAATGCCTTTCCTTCGTGATACCAAATTCGTAATTCATACTTACCAATTCCGCGACTAAAAAAATCGTGTTGTTTTGGCAAAGCCTCCAAAATCGTTTCTAAATCATAAGATTTTACGTTAAAAATCCCTTTTAAATTACTATATTCTTTTTGCGCAGTTCGATAATATAAAGTTCCATTTGAATTGACATGATAAAATGCTGGGGGAAATTTTTGTTCAAATCCAGCTTCCGCAAGCTCCTTAGAAATTTCGTAATTAGTTGTTTTCATTTCTACTCCTTAACTTTAAAAGTTATTAATTTTTCTAAAAAATCGACAGCTAAATGATATTCCGAGCCGATTCTATATTCTTTTTCCACTTTTTCTAAAAGCTCATCTTTTTTCCCAAAAAAACAACCAGCTCGAAAATATAAATTGTTTTCAAGGTTCCAGCAATAAAGCTTTTGCTTAGAATTACCGATTCTATCAACTGCTTTATAATTTATAATTTTTAAGTCAAATAACTTGCAACCCTCGCCAAAGCTGCAATCCTCGCCAAAGCTACAATACTTACCAAAGCTGCAATTCTCGCCAAACCTGCAATACTCGCCAAAGCTGCAACTACTGCCAAAGCTGCAATCCTCGCCAAAGCTGCAATACTCACCAAAGCTGCAACTACTATTGCCAAAGTTTTTTACCAACCTTAAATCTGAAAAAGCTGGAACTATTCGCCTACCAAATTGTTCCAAAGGCAACGCGTCAAATTCCTCTTGTGTAAATATTTTCATTTCTACTCCTTAATTGTAAAAGTTTTAAAAGCTGGTTTTCTGCCTCTTTTTGCGCCACTGGGCATTGGCTTATTAGATTCTTTGCAATAAAGCTCAATATGATAGCGCAAGCATTGATGACTGATTGGCGGTTCAATCATTGCCGCCATTTCGGGAAAGCCCAAACTTTCGGCGATCATTTTTTCGTAAATTTCTGCGGGTGTAAATTGTTTTTCGTTCATAGTTTCCTTTTTTAAATTAAGTTTTGATTCCAAATTTCAAGTGGCAAATATTTTCGACAAATATCGGCTGTTTGTTTTTGGTGTTGCTTTTTTGCAGCAGCATCAGCAGCAAAATAAGCAGCATCAGCAGCATAAGCATCAGCAGCATAAGCATCAGCAGCATAAGCA
>JBAXHO010000002.1:0-63769 GCA_037138855.1 bacterium | reverse complement strand
TATTTATTTAATTTTGGATTCTATTATTTATGGATCAAATAAAACCAGCAATGACATTGGATAAAGAGCAGGAGATATTAAAACAAATACAGGGAGGGGATCATGAAAAGTTTGCTTTGCTTTACGAGGCATACCTTGAAGATATTTATCGTTATGTTTTTGTAATTGTGAAAGATGTACACAAAACTGAGGATTTTGTTTCACAAACATTTTTACAAGGATTTGAAAAAATAGCAAATTATGATTTTAAAGGAATTAGTATTAGATTTTGGTTTTTAAAAATTGCGCGAAATTTAGTTTATAAAGGTTATCGACAAACAGATTCAGAAACTTTAAATGAAGATATTAATATCATTGATTTTGAAAATGTACCAATTGAGGAGCTTGTTTTGACCGAAGAATTGAAGAATGACTTAAAAGTTTTACTTGAGACTCTAGAGGTAATCACTAAAGAAATTATCTGTTTGAGGATCTGGGAAGAAATGAAATTTGAAGAAATTGCCGATTTTATGGAAATGAAATTGTCAGCAGTAAAGATGCGTTTCCAAAGAGGAATTGAAAAGATGAAAGAACTTGCAGAAAAGGATAATTCAAAAAAGCTTTATTCTTTCAATTTAATAGCGATATTTGCGGGTTTAAAAGCATTAAAATCTCTTTCAAGCTTTTTACCGCAAGCAGATTTTCAAAGCAATTTATTATTGCAGTTAACAAAACAATTTAATTTAAATTTAAATATTTCAAAAATGGAAAATCCAATTTCACAACAAGCTCCGACTAGCTTGCCAATTTCTACAATCACACCAATGGCTACTGCTTCTTCAGTTGTAAGCTCAAAAATAATTATTGTTGCAGTTGCCATAATTGGAGCAATCGCAGTTATTGGTGGAACAAGTTATGCAGCATATAATTTGGGTAAGGGAAATAGCCAATCCTCAGCAACTTCTGAGGTACCAGATAATAATAAATTATTAGTAACTACAGCAGTTAGTTCAGCACCTGAAGCTAAGGTATGTAATTATAAAGGCCAAGTTTATCAAGCAAATGAAACATTTAGTGCTGGAGACACATGTAATTCTTGTACTTGTACGAATGGTGAAGTAGCTTGTACTCAGACTGGCTGTATAAATGAATTAGTCTATCAGAACGCTAAGTATAATTATCAACTTCTTTATCCGAACACTTGGACATATACTGAAAAAAATATTTTCTGGTCTGGTGAGGAGACATTGCCCAATGAAGCGATTAATAATGTAACTTTTGTGATTAATTCACAATCAGAAGCAGCAATTTTGACAGCTCGCAACGGGAAACTTGGTCAGGAAGCTGATGGTTGCAGCATTGTTAAACAATTAAACCAATACCAAATTTTGTCATGCCCCATGGCTGATGGAAGGAATGATTCATATTTACAAGTACATTTTCCTTTAGCAGATAATCTTCATGAAATTACGATCCAGTTTAGTTATGATCGGGAAGTAACACAATCACAAGCATTATCAGATCTGGAGCTCTTAATAAATAATTTAACTCTAAACTAATTACTTGAATCCTTTCACAACAAAACTAAATGATCACCAACCTCTGATTTTCTGGCATACTCATACAGTTAAAGTAGCTGATGTAAAAGTAGCGATAGAACAGAAGGCTAGTATCGAACTTGACCTGGCGTACAATCCGGAAACAAATGCAGTTTATATTGGTCATCCTTTGAATTTTTACACTGAAGTGAAACAGTTGCCATTACCAAACAATATTGATTTGGAGCGGGCTATAGCCATGCTCGAAAAAGCACCAGAAGTAATGGTGGTTTTGGATCTCAAAGATGAGCGGGTTTTCCCAATGGTGAAAAAGATTATTACACGATTGGGTAGGGAACGGATTATTTTGCATGCTTTTGTCAAGGAATGGGTTTTTAATTATCCTGAAGCATTGATCCCGGAAGCACATTGGCAGTTTGAAGATATTCGTTTGGCAAAGTATCAGCAATTAATTAAAGAAACCAATGTCAATGCCATAGGCGCGATTCGAGTATTTTCAAATTTTGACTTAGAAAACACAACGCAATTACAGGAAATCCTGAAAAAAAAAGTTCCAGAAATTGCCTGTCTCAGTATTTACCTTCCTGGTGCAAAAGTAGCGTCATTAGCAGCTTATCAACAAATTGTCGCTGCTGGTAAACTTCCTGGAGTGAACTGGGATCAATTAAATGATAAGGAGAAAAGATATTTTGAGCAAATAGCCTGTATTGGTGCCACGGAGGGGTTGCAGATCTCCAACCCGTGCCGGAAGTGAGAATTTAGTATAGGGTGGGTAGTTCACATCGTTTGACCTAAGGTTGGTAGCTGATTTAAACGATATACTAATTTTAACTCTTTTCATTCCTCCGATCACCGCTTACCAGACACCGAGCTCTCGGTTATTATATATTCACTATATTGACATTAATCAGTTTACACGAGTATAATTTAGGTATAAAATACCTTTTCGTGATTAAACTTTTTTCAGGTTTTTTCGCTAAAACGTAGCTACCAGAAGAACATAATTTTTTCTGAAAGATGATGTCCTTTTGGCCAAGACATAATTAGTGTTATTTGGCCATGTATAAAAAGTTACAAAAATTTTTCGCTTTCCTTGGTCCTGGACTAATTACCGGAGCTTCTGACGACGATCCCTCAGGAATCGCTACCTACTCGCAAACTGGTTCTATGTTTGGTTATTCAACTTTATGGCGGGCTTTATTCCTCATTCCTTTTGTTTTTGCTATTCAATATATGTGTGCCAAAATAGGATTAGTCACGCACAAGGGTTTATCAGCCAATATTAAAGAAAATTATCCCAAAATTCTATATTTTTCAGTATTTATTCTTTTTATTGCCAACACAGTTAATATCGGTGCTGATCTGGGAGCGATGGCTGCTGCTTTAAATTTATTGGTAGATATTAAACCACTTTTGGCAATTGCGGGAATTACTTTGATTACAATTGGTTTAGAAATTTTTATTCCTTATAAAAAATATGCACGGATTTTAAAATGGCTAACCTTCAGTTTAATTGCTTATTTTATAACTGCTCTTTTGGTGAAACAGGATTGGAGCTTGATTCTTCATGATACTTTCCATCCCCAGTTGGATTTAACTAAAGCAGGTATGATGAATCTTGTCGCTGTGCTTGGAACAACCATTTCTCCATATTTGTTTTTCTGGCAGACTAGTGAAGTGGTAGAAGAGGTAAATCATGAACAGCAAATAAATCATTCCAAATTTCGAATTAATAATCGTAAAATTAAAATCGTACAACTTGATACTTTGGTCGGTATGATCTTTGCCAATTTGATCATGTATGCCATTATTTTAACCACCTCGGCGACACTTGGAAGAGCAGGGATTACTACAATTGAAACTGCAGATCAGGCAGCAATTGCTTTAAGACCTTTAGCTGGTAACTTTTCTTATTTAATTTTTTCGATTGGTATCATTGGTACAGGTTTACTAGCAATTCCAATTTTAGCGGGAGCAAGTGCCTATGCCATTTCCGAGATGTATAATTGGAAACATAGTTTGAATTTACATTTTCATCAGGCGCCAAAGTTTTATTTAGTGATTATTGCTTCTGTTGTTTGTGGTGCATTATTGACGCTTTTACCGATTAAACCGTTTCAGCTTTTATACTACACAGCAATTTTGAATGGCATTACTGCACCGCCTTTGATGATAGTAATTATGTTACTTTCCAATAAGAGAAAATTGATGGGAAAACAGAAAAATGGATTTATTTTAAATATTGTTGGTGGCGCAGCGACTTTAGTTATGGCCATAGCCGGTGTAGTGATGCTGGTGCTGCAAATAAAATAGAAGAAAAGTATCATGTATCAGGTATCATGTATCAAGTAGGAGGGGTTGCAGATCTGCAACCCGTGCTGGGTAGCAATCGGAAAATTAAATCTCGAGATTGGTCGAACATCGTATAGGGGAGACGTCGTCGTCTCCAACTATTAGTTTGTATTATTAATAAAATAACAAATTTTCGTAACCATCAATTTAAGTTATAATTAATTTATGAACAAAAAAATTAAGTTAATATCGATATCCGGTATTATTTTAACCGCTTGTGTTACATCTTTATTTTTTGGTTTTCTGGCATTGGTTGGATATAGTTTTTGTAATGATGGCTATTGTGAAGAAGGATATGAAAGATATTTTATTATGGTGGAGATGATAATTGCATTTACAGCTGCTTTAATAGGTTTGGTTTTAAGTTATTATTTAGGTAAATTGATATTTAAGAAATAATTTGCTTGAAATGAAACAATTATATTCCTGTCCAGTTTGTGCTCACCTTGTTTTTGATAGACCAAATGGTACCTATGATATTTGTCCGGTATGCCTCTGGGAAGATGATCCAGAACAGTTTCATGGTGAAGAGACAGGTGTTCTTGGTGCCAATGGTAACATTAGTTTGAAACAGGCACGGATAAATTATCGAAAATTCTCTATCTCAGGTCTGAGCTTAGGTCTTTATTTATTTAAGATAATCAATCTTTTTAGCTTTAAAAAATATCAGAAAGTTATTAAAATTGCTTATCGTGAAGAATGGGATTAAATCTTATAATTGATCACTGGTGCCCGCTCTTCGTTTTTTTTCACTTTTAACTTTTGACTATTAACTTTTATCTATTAGCCTAAATGAAACTTCCTGTATTTTTAACAATAGTGCCATTGTTATTTTGTGTTTTACCACTTTCGGTATGTAATCTGGTGACTCCTCAAGGAAGCTGGTGGGAGGAGTATAAGCCCTTGAGTTGCCATGATTTACCGGAAGATAGCACGAATGAATTCTATAATTATCCAGGGTATCGTGACTGGTGGCGTTATCCGCTATTTTATCCTTATAGTATTCATACCATTGATTTGCCTTTTCAGCATCCTTTACTTGTCGATGAGAGTCAAGTTACTCAAATTAGTAATCCTGATAATGAACTGATTATTATCAACAATTCTGATTACATTAGTCGTTTTAATTACAATTGTCAGCAAATCTGGGGAAAGTTAACTGATAATACTTTTTTCATTTATGATGTAGAGACAAAACAATTGACTCCATATTTAGACCAACAATCAATGGAAAAGAATCTTTCTGGTACAGGTGCTTTTTTTTCATATCTGATCTCAACTGAGCAATATGATTGTTGGTTGGGTAGCGGTAATTTTAATTGCGGTGACTAAGAAATTCATCACTTGGTTCTGTCAAGGCTTTTGCTTGCAGGATTTTCTTGAGAGCTGCTTCATCAAGCAATTTTTCTTTTTTAAGTTCATCAATAAGTTGTGTCTGATTTTTCACAGCATTTTTCACGAGTTTAGCGGTTTGATCATAGCCAAGGTAGCGATTGAGCGCTGTAGCAGTACAAAGACTGTTATCAAACAGTTCTTGAATTTTTTTCTCATTGGGTTTTAGACCTTTAATTGCTTTTTCGGTGAGAGTTTTGAGGCCATTAGTCATCAAGATAAAGGCTTCATTCATATTTTTGGCATAAATCGGCAGCATTGCATTTAATTCAAACTGGGAGTTAAGAGCTGCATGAAAAGCTGTTTCCACATTACCAAAAACCTGATAACAAATTTGGTTCATTAATTCCAGGATGACTGGGTTTACTTTACCCGGCATGATCGAAGAACCTTTTTGCACTTCAGGTAGAATTAATTCACCCAGGCCGGCACGTGGTCCGGAAGCTAGCATTCTCAGATCATTACAGATTTTTGACAAACCAGCAGTAAAGGTTTTTAAAATATTTGCAATATGTAAAAAATCATCTGAATTTTGTGTAGCATCAAAGAGATCCGGGGCTGGTTTAAAAGGATAACCAGTGAGTTTTGCTAGTTCAGCATTGGCAAATTTCAGATATGATTGCGAAGAATTGATTGCTGAACCAAGAGCAGTACCACCCAAATTAGTTTGATAAAGATATTTTTTGTTTTCTTCAAAACGTTGAATATTGCGTTTCATAAAAGTGGCATAAGCTCCAAATGATTGTCCTAAAGTAATTGGCACAGCATCTTGTAAATGCGTTCTTCCTACTTTGACAATATCTTTGTAAGCAATGCTTTTTCTCTGAAATTCTTTTTCCAGCAGTTTCATAGCTGAAATTAATTCATCAATTTGCCGGAGCAACATCACTTTGATGGCAGTAGGAATGACATCGTTGGTCGATTGACCAAGATTGACATGGTCATTGGGGTGGATAATCACTTTACCTTTTAAATATTCTACAGCTAAAGATGAAATTACTTCATTGACATTCATATTAGTAGAAGTACCAGCGCCACCCTGGACTTGATCAGTGACAAATTGTTCAGGATATTTTCCTTGGATAATTTGGTCAGCAGCAAATTTAATTGCATTATAAATTTTTTTATCAAAGCGTTCTGTCTGGAAATTTGCAAGTGCTGCTGCCTTTTTGACAGTAGCTACAGCATTAATCAGCATTAAATTGACAGGTTGTCCGGAAATTTGGAAGTTGGCAATTGCTTTGGCAGTTTCTCCTTGATAAAGTTTTTTCATAAAAGAGAAGATAAAAAATATATTTCTATTATATACTGCAGATTCTAGATTAACAAACACAGTAGGCGAATTTTGAATCTTGGAAAAGGATAATTCTTTTATTCATAGATTCCTAGATTCTTTTATTCTAGTTTCTTTCTTTTTTCACATTCTAACAGAACAATTTTTTTTGTTCACTATTTTTTAATTTCTTTTTACTTCTTATTTCTAGCTTATAACTTTTTAAGCCAAAGGCTTACCAGCCTATGGCTGGAACTTTTATCTTTTTATTATATTTTGCTATATAATAAAAAGATAATTACAACAATTTATTCTGATTTCTTTTACTCCTTATTCAATAATATGACTAAAGTACGTCACAAAATTCAGATCAGTTTTTTTATCATTGTCTTAGCTATTTTAACATATTTGCTTCTGAAGAACTCCGGGGAATTTTTTGCAGTCCTCCATCGTATTTCCAATGCTGATTTTCTTTATTTATTTATTGCTTTAATTCTGCAATTTATTTATATAGCGCCTTATGCTCAGTTTTTTCAATTAAATTATGAATATATCGGGTTAAAGTTCAAATTAAGCGATATGTATTATAGTATTTTAAAAATGTATTTCTTTAATCTAATTGCGTCTATTGGTGGTATAGGTGGGACAATTTCATTTATGGATACCGGAAGGAGACAGAAACATTCCCTAGCCAAAACTGGTGTGGGTTATATTATTGTTTCAGTTTTCAATTTTTTTATTATTGGAATTTTTGTTTTTCTTAGTGCATTTATCCTTTCACTTCGTCATGAGCTTACTAATTATGGCAAGCTAGAAACGGGTTTATATGCCATATTTCTTACAGCTGTGTTGGTGGCATTCTTTTTGGCTATTGCTTCTCCCCATCTTTTGCATCAATTGTTACATAAAGTTGCTGATGTAATAAATAATTTCGTTGAAGCATTAACTGGAAAGCATGTGATTAATAAAGAATCGATCACCAAAAAAATGGAGCATTATTTAGATTTAAGAGATTTATTAAAAAATCAGTACATCAAGCATCTGAAAATTACTCCATTATTATTGATTGCTCACTTAATTCAGGTTTTTATTGTAATTATCACTTTTGGAAGTATTGGTATGCAAATTAGTTATATTGATGCTTTTATCGTATATAGTACAGTGGTTTTAGTTAGTATTATTTCTCCGACACCACAAGGAGCAGGTATTGTCGAAGGAAGTGTTCCTTTGATTCTGAAACCAATGGGTTTTGAGCTCAGTGAGGCTATCACAGCTATCATGCTTTATCGTCTTGTCTCACTTTGGATTCCAGTAATCGTAGGTTATACAATGACAGTAGTAGATATTCGCCATTTATTTAAAAAGAAGGTAGAGTAGGGGGAAAGTAAGTAGTAAATATCAAGTAGCAAGTAGAAAGTAGAAAAGTGTATTTGGTATCTAGTATCTAGTAAAATTAAAAGTTAGAAGTTAAAAGCTATTAGATAGGAGGTTAATGAATAGATTATTAGTTTTGACATTTATTATTCCCGAATTTCTGTCTACTGTATTCCGACTACAGTACTAAGCGTAATCTACCGAGATTCCAGTAAGCTGCTATTTAGCTACTAACTTCTAACTCTTAACTTTAGTTTAGAAAATATTACTGTCCGGAATCTACCGATCTTCTACTTTGTACCTCTTCCGAAATTCGAAATTCGTCATTCGATCTTCATTTACCGCTCACCGGTGACCGATCACCGATTCTCCATCCACTTCACCGCTTTTTCACATCCAATTTTGTATTATAAATTATTATTTTATTTATTATTTAAATTATCCATGAATAAAAAAACATTGTTCATTACCGTAGGGGCATTAGGAGTGATAGGACTGAGTTCTATTGCCGGTGCCTTTGGGCTTCATGCTGTAGCAGCGACAGTAAATAATGGCGATTATCCTGCAATTATTAAAAACCTTGCAGCGAAATTTAATGCGCAACCTGCTGATGTAGCTCAAGTATTTACCGAGACTCGAAATCAAAACCGTTTCGATCATCTCAATCAATTAGTCACTGATGGGGTGATTACTGAAGCGCAAAAGACAGCTTTAATTGCCAAAGAAGATGAAATTCAGGCGAAAATTACTGAAATTAATAATAAATCTTTGACTGAAGCAGAACGCAGAACAGAAATTCAAAAAGTCATGACTGATTTTCAGACCTGGAAGACTGAAAATAAAATAGCCATTGGTGGTGGTATGATGGGTGGAGAACGTGGTGGCAAAGGCGGGATGGGCGGAGAAATGATGGGCGAGAAAGGTTTCGGTATGTGGGAATAAAATGATAGAATGTGTAGGGATGTATTGTCATACATCCCTACACAAATTGAAAACAAACATATGAAAATTCTGATCATTGAAGATGAACCCAATATTGCCGAGCCGATCAAAAAGGCATTGATGCGCAGATCGATAGCTGTGGATTATACGGGTGACGGTAAAAAAGGCTTGAGCTTACTGGAAATTAATAAATATGATTGTCTAATTTTAGATTTAAATTTGCCAGGCCTAGATGGTTTGGAAATTGCTAAAAGAATGCGGGAGCAGAAAATCAATACACCAATTTTGATGCTGACAGCACGTACTGCTCAAAAAGATATTTGGCAAGGATTTGCAACCGGTACCGATGATTATCTTACCAAACCTTTTGATTTGCAGGAATTGATTTTCCGCGTACAGGCTTTGATTAGACGTAATAGTAAAAATCAAGATGAGGCTTTAAGTACAGCTAATATAATGGTAAAACCTCTTTCTTGCCAGGTTTTTAGGGATGAACAGGAAATTGCTTTAAATAAGAAAGAATTTGGAATCTTGGAATATTTGCTACGTAACCAAGGTAAAGTAGTGAGTACTGAAGAGCTTTTGGAACATATTTGGGATCAGGAAATTGATATTTTTACACAAACCGTCAGGACAAATATTAAAACACTCCGTAAAAAAGTAGATCCTGAGAAGAAAATTATTCACACTATTATTGGTAAAGGTTATGTTATCCGTTAAACTGACAAAAATTTTCAGTTCGATCAGGTTCAAATTAACCTTAATATATTCCGGCCTGATGTTTATCTTTATTTCCAGTTTTGTTCTGGTAGTGAATCTTTATCTGAACCAGTATTTTAAAGCTGAACCAAATTATTTACGAAATAATTCCAATCAGATCATTAATGAAGAGATGATGCCTGGGCAAATATCGCCTCAGATGATGTTTAATGAAGAGCAACGTCAGAAAATTCGGGATATCCGCAGACAGGATCTTCATAATATTCAACTTGCCAGTGTTTATGCATTAATTCCGGTATTTATCACCAGTTTTGTACTAGGTTATTATATCTCCGGGCAATTTTTAGCACCATTGGGGATACTGCAGAAAAAGATTGCTTTATTAAATGACGCTGATTTGGGTGTGGAATTAGAGGTTTTTAGTGAAGATGAAATTGGAGAATTGATTAGTAGTTTCAACAAGATGTCGCTGAGACTGAAAAAGGCTTTTGATGCACAAGCAGAATTTCTCCAAAATGCTTCTCATGAACTCAAAACTCCTCTTACGATTATTCAGGCTAATTTGGATGGGATTTTGGATGACCAGACAGCATCGCAAGCTGAGATGCATGCTTCTGTGGCCAAAGCTTTGGAAGGGGTGAAACGGGTCAATCAATTGACTGAATATTTTTTAGATTTAACTAGAACTGAAGCATTGCCAAAGAGACAGATTGACTTAAAGATTGTGATTAATGAGGTGGTTGATTCTCTAACAGATTTATCTAAAAGTTCCAGCCATAGGCTGGTAAGCCTTTGGCTCAAAAAGGTGAAATTGCAAACTGATCTTCCAGAGAAAGCAATTTTTTATCAAATTGAATCAGTTAGTTTTGGTCGAGCAATTGCTAATTTGATAGAAAATGCAATAAAATATTCGCATCAGGTAAAGAGTCCAATTATTGAAGTAAAATTAACTGCTACCGAACAACAAATTACAATTGTTGTCAGTGATAATGGTCCAGGTATTCCTGAGAGAGAACAAAGTAAAATTTTTGAACGTTTTTATCGCATCGATCATTCCCGTAGTCGCGATACTGGTGGTTTTGGATTAGGTTTAGCCATTACTCAAAAAATTATTGCTGAACATCAGGGGCAATTAACTTTGCAAAGTAAACCTGGCAAAACTGAATTTAAGATTATCCTACCAGCTATTTAAACATTTTTTCGTGACTATTATTAGCATTTTCCGTTTTAAAAGATGCTTTACCTGAATTTTCAGGAGCGTATAATAATAATATATTTTATTGCAGATTTTTCATGAAAAAAACTTATTTAGTGATTGGGGGAATAATTATAATCTTTGTATGTTTAGTTGTGTTTGGAGGAGGAGCGATTTTAGCCATTAGTATGTTAAAAAATAAAGCAGAGGAAAAAATTTCTAATGTAATTCCTACGGAAATGCTTGAAGTTACACCAGGTTTAGCTAATCCTGCTGCTACTTTTTGTGAGGAAAATGGAGGTAAATCGGAAATACGAGAAACGACAGTTGGACAAACGGGATATTGTACTTTTGCAGCAGGCTCAGAATGTGAGGAATGGGCTTTTTATCGCGGCGAGTGTCTAGTGCCTTCTACGACAAGCAATCCTACCAAAAGTAGTCCTAGCACTGCAGTAGTAACTGATTTACCTAAGGCAACAATTGATGTTTATTTATTTGATCAGAAAAAATTTAACCAAAGTGATAATCCCAATTCTGATTATGTAACTAAAGTAACAAGAACTACTACCAGAAAGGATATCGCAGCTTTTGCTGTGGAAGAAATTATTAAAGGCCCGAGTGCAGCAGAAATTAACCAAGGATTAGGGCAGACATTCAAAAAGGATTCTTTTACTTGGTTCACCGGGAATTCCAATTGCAGTGGCAACGATTTTACGATTTCAATTAACAGTGGCAAAGCAACAGTTAAATTTTGCCGTAGTACTACTTTATCTGGTGATATGTCAGGATTTATTGTCGAACAGCAAATCGTGAAAACCTTGAAACAATTCCCGACCATTCAGTCAGTGAGAATCTTGAATGTCGCTGGTGATTGTTATAATGATATGAAAGGCGTGGGAGCAGAGGAGTGTTATGAGTAGAGGGGAGAGAAGTATCAAGTATCATGGAGAAACCGAAAAACTGGAATCTGGAATCTGAGTTTCGAGATTTGTAAGATGTTTGTTTTTAAACGTTTAATAAGATAATTCGATTTAATTACTCATTATTATTTCATTCTAAATCCGGTCACCGTTCACCGCTCACCGGACACCGTTCTTAACCATGCACACCAAAAAATTTACAATTCTTCACTCCAACGACATGCATGGGGATATTCTTTCTGAGAATAAAAAGGAGCGGGGCAAAATGATTGGAGGATTGGCATTGCTTTCTGGATATATCAATCAGGTAAGAGCTAAGGAAGAAAATGTGCTTTATGTAATTGCCGGTGATATGCTTCAGGGTTCGATTATTGATACAGAATATAAGGGTCTTTCCACGATTGAAATCATGAATTATCTGGCACCGGATGTCGTTGCGATTGGTAATCATGAAGTGGATTATGGTCTACCACATTTGCTTTTTCTGGAAAAGGTTGCCAATTTTCCGATCGTTAATGCCAATTTGTATATCAAAAAGTATGGCAAGCGCCTGATGAAACCATTTGAAATTATCACCAAAGATGGTTTTGAGATTCTTTTTACTGGGATTATCACTGAAGATATTATGGCCAGTATCAATCAAGATAAGCTAGTTGGCAGTTTCATTTCTCTAGAAGATGCTAGTAAAGAAGTGGGGATCATTTGTAATGCTTACAAAAATGATGATATTGATTTAACAATTTTGCTGACTCACATTGGTTTTGAATCTGATAAGAAACTGGCTGCCATGCTACGCCCGGAATGGGGTGTGGACATGATTATTGGTGGACATTCACATACTGTCCTTGAAAAAGCTGAAGAAGTGAATAAAATTTTAATTGCCCAGGCTGGAGTTGGTACCAATCAGATTGGTCGTTTTGATATCGAAGTTGATGATGATACAAATAGTATTGTGGATTACACCTGGCAATTAATTCCGATCAATGACGAGATTGCTCAGCCGGATGAGCGCCTCACTGAGTTGATCAATTCATTCAAGAAAGTAGTCGACAATAAATACAATACAATTATTTGCAAACTGGCAACTAAGCTTACTCATCCGAATCGCGAGGTGGAAACCAGTCTGGGAAATTTGATTGCAGACGCTTTTGCTGAAACTGCCCAGAGCGATGTCGTGCTTGTCGGTAGCGGTTCAATCCGGGTCAAAGAGCTCGGCCCTATCGTCACTCTAATGGATTTTATTTCCTGTTTTCCTTATGATGATTCTTTGAGTAAATATGAAATCACTGGAGTAGAACTAAAGCAGATTTTTGCCCATATTATGCGCAAGGATAATCGCGATGGTGAAGGAGAGTGTTATCAAGTAAATCAAGCAGTAAAGGCGGTTTATGACGAAAAACTCGCGCAATTAACTGAACTTAAAATTAATGGAAAAGCTATCAGCGAAAAAGCAAAATACTCAATTTGTTTACAGGGTTTTCATTTCTCCCAGTCAGCAGATTATCTCAATATTTCCAATGAAACATTAACAGCTTCCGGAAAGTCCAAGGTAGTGACTACCTCAGCTCAGGAAGTGCTGGAAGAGTACCTGAAAACTCATCAGAATTTGCAGAGCAAAGTGGAAGGCAGGCTGGTGTATCTAGCTGGTTCATAAAAAGTTATTAAGTCAATCGAGCTTAAAATGATTTGATTAATGAAATAATCAAACTGAAAACTGGAATCCGGAATCTGAAATCTGAAGACGAATAACGAATTTCGTAAGCAAAAAATATAGGGTAGACTTCGCAACCTACCATCTACATATACAAATTTGACACGAGTAGTATTTTTATTACAATTTTTTCGAGTTTAATAGCGATAATGTTCAGCTTTATAAGGTCCTGAGATTTTAATTCCTAAATAATCAGCCTGTTTTTTCGTTAGTTTGTCTAGTTTGGCTCCTACTTTTTCCAGGTGTAATCTGGCAACTTCCTCATCAATTTCTTTGGATAAAGTATATACACCGACAGGATATTTTTTCGTGTTGGTAAATAGTTCAATTTGTGCAAGTACTTGATTGGTAAAACTATTAGACATGACGAAACTTGGGTGTCCAGTAGCATTTCCCAGATTCAAAAGTCGACCTTCGGAAAGAATGACAACTCTATGTTTGTCTGGAAAATGAATAATATCAACTTGTGGTTTAATATTTTCCCAGTGATATTTTTTTAAAGCTGAGATTTGGATTTCACTATCAAAATGACCAATATTTCCTACAATTGCCAGATCTTTCATTTGTAATAAATGTTTTTCTGTGAGGACATCGACACAGCCTGTAGCAGTTATAAAAATATCACCAATTTTGCAGGCATCCTGCATGGGCATCACTTGATATCCTTCCATAGCAGCTTGGAGCGCACAAATTGGATCCACTTCCGTGACAATAATTCGTGCCCCTTGACCTTTGAAAGCTTGTACTGTACCTTTACCTACGTCGCCGTAACCGGCTACCACGACAGTTTTACCAGCGATCATGACATCAGTCGCCCGCATTACTCCATCTACAGCTGAATGACGGCAACCATATAAATTATCGAATTTTGATTTGGTGACTGAGTCATTGACATTGATGGCAGGAATTTTTAATTCACCGCGAGCATGCATTTGATAGAGACGATGTACACCGGTCGTAGTTTCTTCGGAGATACCTTTGATTTCTTTGATGATACGATGAAATCGTTTTGGATCTTTGCTGATTGATTTTTTTAATTGGGCAAATAGCACTGTTTCTTCTTCACTGCCTGGTGTCTGATCAAGGATTGTCTTGTCTTCTTCAGCACGAAATCCCAGGTGTAAATATAAAGTGGCATCACCACCATCATCCAATATCATATTTGGCCCGGTATTTTTTCCCCAGTCAAAAATTTTATCAGTGAAGTCCCAATATTGTTCTAAAGATTCGCCTTTGATGGCAAATACGGGAATGCCGGCTTTGGCAATTGCTGCAGCAGCATGATCTTGCGTGGAAAAAATATTACAACTTGCCCATCTGATTTTGGCACCTAATGCTACTAATGTTTCAATTAAAACTGCAGTCTGAATAGTCATATGTAATGAACCAGTGATGCGAGCCCCTTTTAATGGTTTGTTTTTGGAATATTTTTTTCTGAGAGCCATAAGTCCAGGCATTTCTTGTTCTGCCATAATGATTTCCTGACGCCCCCATTTTGCTAAGAGAATATCTTTAATTTGGTAATTCATTGCATTTGATTTATAAAAATTAATTGTCGAGTCGATATTTTTGTCCACCTTCACTCTGGACATTTTGCGCCCCCATTATTGAACCTAAATTGCAACATGCTTCAATGGATTTATCATCGAGAAGGCCTTTGATAAATCCTGCTCTGAAGGCATCTCCAGCTCCTGTTTGTTCCACGAAATTTTTAACAGGAAGTGGGTTAATTTTTTTGGTGTCTTTTTTAGTATATATAATGCTACCATTTTTTCCCAAAGTTTCAATTACATATTCAAGTCCGAGATCTAGAATATCTTTAGTGGAGAGCTTGAAAAGTGTTTTAAATTGAGCAATTTCAGTTTCATTACCGATTAAGATATTGGACATTCTTAAACAGGTTATTAGTGATTCTTTTGTAAAAAAAATTGAAAGAATCTGACTAGGATCGAAAATTACAATTGGTTCCTGACCTGCATTTTGGCGTAATTGAGAGAGGTGGTGGAAGATACTTTGGCCGGTACCAGGTGAAAAAATTGCTACTTTAATTGCAGCGAAATCTGAAGCTGTTAGTTTATCTTGTAGTTGGATATTATCCATATGATCGCCATGGCTATTTGGCTGGAAAATTCCGATTTGTTCTCTTTTCTGATCAGAAATCGCATAAAATGTGGCTGTAAATTCATCTGGCATAATAACTACTTTTAGATCAACATTGTGACTTGATAAGTGTGCTTGATAATCCGCTTTGAAATCACCTCCAACTACAGAAAATAGAAGAGGCTTTACTTTAAGGAGACCCAATCCATAGGCGATATTACCTGCTGTGCCCCCATAAAAAATTTTCTTATTTTTGGCAGTCAGCATCATACTCATGTTTTGGATTTGATTTTGCTTGACAATTACTTCTTTGGAAAAAGTATTATGTACTTCAAATACCACGTCGTAAGCGACTGATCCGACAACTAATGCTTTTGTACGCCTCATAAAATCTGATTTAATAAAAAGTTATTATAGCAGAAAATGGTGATCTGGAAGCAAATGCAATTTGAAATTTGAAATTTGCAATTTGGGATTATTGATTTTCTAGCCAAGTGTCATTACATGTGCTTGCTCGTTTTTAGGGATAGGGATATAATATTTTAAGTATCTAGTATCTAGTATCTAGTATCTAGTATCTAGTATCTAGTATCTAGTATCGGAATTCGAGGTTCGATCTTCGTTTCCTTAGATTCTTAAATTCTTAACTTCTAACTATTATCTTTTAACTATTGTCTTTTCATTTTAATCTTTTTCCTGAACATATTTCAGGATTAACCCGTTAACTCGTTAATAATTAATTTTTTAATATTCTAACTATGAACATCCCTTTTACCGACAACTATGAAGATTTATCCAATGATACTGGCTACCAGTTCAAATTTAACTGCCAGAAATGTGGTAATGGCTATATGAGTTCCTTTGATAAATCTTCGACAGGTATGATTACCGGAGTATTAGGTGCTTTCAGTAGTTTACTTGGTGGGAGAGGTAGTAGCCTCGCCAGTACATCAGATCAGGTCCAGAGAATGGTGGCTGGTCCGCAGCATGATAAAGCTCTCCAAAAAGCAGTTGAAGAAATCAGACCACAGTTTGTGCAGTGTAAACGTTGTGGAAAATGGCTTTGTAAGGAAATTTGCTGGAATGCTGAACGTGGTTTGTGTAAAGATTGCGCTCCGATTCTTGGCGAAGAAATGGCTTCTGCACAAGCCACTCATAGCAAAGACGAAGCCTGGGCTCATGCCCGAATGTCTTCAGATGAGAAACATCTTGGAGAAGAAGACTGGAATGATCAGAAAAAAGTAGCTTGCCCCAAGTGTGGTGCTGCTGTGAAAGCTCACACCAAATTTTGTGGTGATTGTGGCGCAGCACTAGATGCCAAGACCGAATGTCCTCAGTGTCAGGCAAAATTAGAACCCGGTCAGAAATTCTGCGCTGGCTGCGGCGCGAAAATCGCGTAGGGGCGTATTGCCATACGCCCGCAATCTTCCGGAATAAGATGTTGGCAAATTGACACTAGTAATATTTCTTTTACAATTTTTTTACATGATACATGATACATGATACATGATACATGATACATGATACATGATACATGATACATTTTTACATATTTAAAACAATGTACTACCTTTATCTCTTACTCTGTGCTGATAACTCTCTTTACACAGGAATCACTGACGATATTAAGAACCGGCTGGCAGTGCATCAAAGTGGCAAAGGCTCCAAATATGTGCGTTCCCGGTTGCCGGTGAAATTAATTTATCAGGAAGAGCAGAGTGACAAATCTACTGCCCTGAAACGTGAACTTGAGGTAAAAAGCTGGAGCAGGACGGAAAAGATCGCGAGGCTTGGATTGGGGGGAGTATCATGATGGAGGGGTTGCAGATCTGCAACCCGTGCTGGGTAGCAAGTAGAAAATGTAGTGAACAAAAAATTTTGTTTTGTTTAATGAAAATAAAGAAAACAGGAAATTATTGTAGTTGATTGGTTGAACATCCTATAGGGGAGACGTCGTCGTCTCCAATGAGTACTTTTTAACAATTCTGGCTTTGTAATGCCTTCTAGCCTTGGGCGTTTATTGATTAGATGTGTTAAGGAAAAAAAATATTCATAAATATTTTAAAATTATTGATGCAGAGCAAACAAAAAAAAGTTAAGCAGATTCTCATGTTGCTTTTCTTGATCGGCACAATTTTATTATGTGGGTTGCTTTTTTGTTGTGGAGTAATAACTTTATTTTTTGCTAGTGTTTTCAATAATTATGATTCAGAAGTGATTGCATCAAATTCTGGTCGTTATCAGCTTAAGATTGAAACACAAATTACTCCGCTTGATGATAATGATCATAGTTCATTTTATTTGATTGATAAAAATAAGCACAATTCAAAAGAGTTTTTGTTTTATGGCCATATTGAGGTGATCGCTGAAAATGTGGACTGGTTGGAAGCGGAGCAAAAAGTAAATATTTATTATTATTTTGGTTTTGATCAATATGATTTCTCCAGTAGACCACCAAAGTCGGTACAAGTTGATGGTTTGACAGTCAATTTTATTGAAATTAAAGGATCTGATCTAATTATTTCGAAATCACCCAATCAACAATTTGCTGTAATTGTAAGTCAAAATGTCTTTCCCGGGAGAGCAATTGGAAATGAATATTTTATTGAATTTGGGAAAATTTCACCGGAGTATAAAAATGAGGAGGATATTGTGTGGCAAGGAGGGTATACTAAGACAATTACTAGTGATGTCAATATTAGTCAAATTATTTGGGAAGATGAAACTACTTTAAGGTTAGTGGAATCCAGGGCGGGTGATGTAATATTAACAGAAACGATCAGCTTGAAAGATCCGGATTTTCCTCAAAGTTATGAATTAATTGTTAAGTTTTATCCTGGTGAATATAATGGGGCTTGAGCATTGCAGGTATCAAGTATCAAGTATCAAGAAAGAAAAAAAGAAAATGTAGTGAACAAAAACTTTTTCTTTTTTCTTTAATTCAGTTTATCTAATCTGCTCTTGATTAAACTTCTCAAGTAGAGTATTCAGGGCAGACCTTGTATTCATTTTAGGCAAAACACCAACAAAATTATCAATTAGTGATTTATTGGCTGTATCTACTCCAACTTCTGATCCTGATGCTAATCCTAGTAAGCGGATGATTTTATTTGATTCTAACCAAGCAGCAACAGTTACTTTGCCGTCTTGATGATCAATTTGAATCTTTGATTTGGGACCGGATAATAAAAATTTTTTCTGATAAAGTCGGGAGTTTGCTGCTTTTTGCTCTAAATTCCAACCTGTATTGCTTTCCCATTTGGAAACTTTCTCCCAGAAATCTGGAGCAGTATAAGTGAATTCAACTTTTGTGCGCATGATTTAATTAAATAAAAAATTTTAGTTCAATATTGGGAGAACCTCTAATTTAGTTTGTAGGTTTTCACTAACTGTTACTGTCTGTATTCCGCTATATCCGGAAACAGGTTTGAGAATATATGTCCCGGTGGGAAGATAAAAACTGGCGATTCCATTACTGTCGCTGGTAGTACTGGAAAGTAGCTTATTTTTTTCGTTATAAAGTCCGATTTGAATATTGGATAAATTGTTTCCTAGGGGTGCAGACTTAATATTTACAGACAATGTATATTTTGTTTCCTTGGAATAGATGATCCCGCTTTCATTATTATGAAATGTGCTTAATTTGTTGTATGAAATATTAATACCAGTGCAGAAAGATCTGTCATTGTATGAAGTAGAAAGAATATCAGTTAATCCCAGGCAATGGCATGTTAGTTCTTTGGTTGGAGTCAATAATAAATGACCATTTTTCCAGCCACATGGAGTCTGGAAACCGAGAATTCCTGTCCAGATTAAAACTACAAATAAGAATGTTGTAATTGAAAATAACATTATAATTACAATTAATAATTTTTTATGCATGTTTTGATATAAATTTTTTGCAAAATAATAAATTGGCTTTTTAATCTTTTAATTCTACTATAAATTAAATGATTATTGATGAACAATTGCTTTAATCTTAAATCCCAAAAATATTATAAATAATCCAAATTGTAGAAGGCTTCTCGTGTTTCTTTTTGGATAAAAGGGTGTAGAATAACTAGATTATGTTTTAATTTAATGAATATGAAATATAAAGTAATATTTACAACGGTAATATTTGCCAGTGTTTTTGGTATTATTTCATTAACATCGAGCCAAATAATTACAATGGATAATTACATACTAAACATAATATTTTTAAGTTTAGTGGCATTGATAATTATTCTTTGTTTTAGTCATACATTTATGCAAATTTACCAAAAACTTGATAAAACCTGGCTATTATTTTTGTTGCTATCATTAACTATTCATTTCACAGCCTCCTATCTTATCCTGTTTTATATCAAAAGACCTCTTTGGCCTTTTAGTACGACAGGATCATCTTTTCTTTTACTAAACAATTATTTCATTTGGGCTAAACCAATTGACGTCTTTGTTCAGCAATTATTGATTACATTATTGGTTACAAGACTTGCGGAACTTAAACTAAAAGCTAAATCGATCACCACAATTTTTATTTTCGGTTTTGGGATTATTCATATTTTTCAAATTTTTAAAACAAATCTACTTGTTGGTCTTGGCTATACGCTTGTTGCGTTAATCTTCTCGGTTGTATTCCCATATCTGATTTTAAAAGTGAAAAATGGTTCTATATACAACTATATAATTCATTTAGGAGCATATACATTAGCAGCACTTTTGTTATGGACACTTTTTTAATCTCTAATTACTTGAGTTCTAATTTGAGAAGAAGAATATTGAAATAAGTGGCAATTATCCTGATGAGCTTTTGGGGGGATACCGGGGACTCTTCAGCTGAGAGTTACCTATTTAGTAATATTTTTAATTGTAAAGCATTTAAATTCTTTGGATAATTATAATTCCTTAATCCGAAACTGCCATTTCCCCTTTTATCCAAGCCAAATATTTATCTGAAACGGAAACTACTGGCAAGGCAAGTATACATGGCACATCATAGGAGTGCAGTTTTGTTATTTCTGCTTCAATTTCTGGAAACTTTGATTTTAAACTTTTAAGAATCAAAACGACTTCTTTGCTTTTATCAATTTTTTCAGATTTCGGTGGCCAAAAAAACATCGACTGCATTTCCTTGAAGATATTTACACATGCACATAAATGCTTTTTCATAATTTCCTTACCAATGCTTTCTGCCTGTTCGACAGAATCACAGGTAACATATACCAAAATCATATAATCGTCACTTGTTTTGAAATTCATAATAGTTATTGGTAAATTTAATTCATTAACAGTTTACTCTCAGATAATCCAGACTGTCTAGTCGGGAGAACCGGATTTGTCTTTTTTGGGGCGACGAGATTAGTTACGAACGGATTGGTAAGTTATTTGAGATAGTTTGGGAACATATTTCCGAACTTGAAACTAAGTGGAAATTTATATCAGAATTATGTCCACTAACTATTTAGGATTAGTTCTATGTATTACTAATCCTCCAAATGTTTGGTCGATAGGCATTATTTCAATATTATCAATGTTAACATTCTCCGGCTGATCAATTATCCATTTGATTGTGTTTGCAATATCCTCTGCTTTTAGAAACCTTGTATTTTCGTATAACTTATTTGCCTTCTCTATATCACCTTTGAATCTAACAATTGAAAATTCAGTCTCTGCCATACCTGGTTCAATATTTGAAACTTTAATATTAGTTCCAATTAAATCGGCTCGTAGATTTCGAGAAAACTGTCTAACAAATGCCTTTGTTGCTCCATATACATTTCCTTTGGGATACGGTGCACTTGCAGCTACAGAACCAATATTAATAATTAAACCTGAATTCCTTATCTTCATAACTTGTAATGCAAAATGTGTACAGTAAACGAGACCTAAATTATTTGTATTAATCATAGCCTCCCAGTCCTCTAAAGAGGAATCCTGTGCTAAATCGAGCCCAGCAGCTAAACCCGCATTATTAATAAGTATATCGATATCCTTGAAATCATCAGGAAAGTTTGTAAATAAGTTTGTTACTGCATTTTTATCAGTTACATCAACATTATAGACAAGGCAATTTGATCCAAGCTTAGATTTGATTTTCTTTAGGTTCTCTATTCTTCTAGCAATTAGAATCAATTTGTAACCCTCTTTTGCAAGGACTTCTGCCGTTGCTTTTCCAAATCCAGAAGATGCACCTGTAATTAATATTGTTTTATAATTTCTATTCATATTTTTAATGTTTAACTTTAAACATAATATTAACATCATAATTAACTTTTGCGAAGCGATTCATATTATACATACAGGTTTAATTCTTTTGTTTTGATTTAACCCTAAGAACTGATTCTTTCAAATCATTTAATAACTTTTCTGATATCCTCCCTTTAACAATATTATTTGCCGTTCTTAACTGTATATTAATATATGGCTTAATAAATCTGACATACTTTTCAAGTTGTTCTTGAGTATAATTCTTTAAATTTGGATACTTGCCTTCTGAAATTTTAGTTTTAAGCCATTCCATAATCTTTTCTTCAGATTGATTATCGTCGAAACATTTATAATTCTTCAAATATCTCTCAACTTTGTCTCTATCCATTTTTATTAATCTTAATAAGTTAATAGAAGAATAATAACAAAGTAGGGGCGACGAGACTTGAACGAAAATTACATATAAGAAAGCCCCATGCAATAGGGTTTCCGAGTGATAATTAATTTGAGGGAATTTTGATGTAACATCTAGTGCACATCGTGATAACGATGATTTATCAATACTTTCTGGAGTTTTGTTTTCAAAAATCGGGATACCCGGACTCGAACCGGGAACCATACGTACCCGAAACGTACATTCTACCAATTGAACTATATCCCGTGAGTACGCATTTCGCAGTTCGTATTTGGCATTTCGGGTAAGAAACTATGAGGAAATGCGATTTAGCTTAACTGAATTTTCTCTACTTGATACATGATACTTGATACATGATACTTTACTAAATGCTGATGGAGAGAGTTGAACTCTCACAGGGTTTCCCCCACTACGACCTGAACGTAGCGTGTATACCAATTTCACCACATCAGCGAAAAGAAATATTACGTTGTAACTTTTTGATTATAATATAAAAGATCGGAAAACAGAAAATGGAAAATCGAATTTCGAAACTCGCATTTCGAATTTCGGAAGTAAATTTGATATAACTTTTCCTGTAACTATAATTTTTTTTCGAGATTCGAGATTCGAGATTCGAGATTCGAGATTCGAGATTCGAGATTCGATTCTACAGCTTATCATTAGCAATCCTGATTTTTTCTTCTCCTTCCAAATAAATCTTGATATGACCTGTCACTTCCTGATATTGGTCTGGTTCAATCATTTTATTCACATGGATAATATTGGCAGTTGGTATTGTTTGACAAAACTCGCTACTGCAATCTATTAGATAAGAATGGTTTTGAGAAAAATCGACATTGGCAAACTCTAAATAATAATCTTTATTTTGAAAATATAAATCCAAATTGCCTGATGATTTTTTACTGCCGGGATTGGCTAAATAATTTAATTCAATTTTATCAATATTTTCAACCTTCGCTATGGCTAAAGGATTAGTCATTCCTAAAGAAATCAATAGTAAACTGCGGCCACCGTTAAAACCTTTTTGTAACTGCTGGTAGTAGTCAGAAAGTGATTGAGCGTTGGTAATTAATGTTTTCTGGTAGCGCAGCATATCCAGGGGAGAAGCGAGATCCTGAGGATCAATATTTTCTGATTTGAAATGGAGCGCTTTTGGGGAATCAGAAGCGCTCAAGCGATTCGTTGGTGAAAAACGTTGTAATAGCCCGAGCAACATAGAATAGCTAATCGTTGCAATTACTATGACGAGTAGCCATTTGTTTTTTTGAGTCTGGTAATTTTGAAAAAGTAACGCTAAACCATAAGCAACGATTGGTAAAAGAACAATAAAAAATCGCGCCCCGATACTATCACCAGCCCACCAGACTGGCCAGAAACAATAGATTAAAATTAAAAATAAAGGTGGCAGTGCATAAATACAGATATTCCAGCTGGTACGGCTTTTCTTCCAGATTGCAAATAACGCAAGTAAAACTGCTGGTGACCAGATGAAAAGACCACGAAAATCTGAGAATAATAACTGGAATAACTTGAATTGTCGGAAATTGAAGTTCTGCCCACCTAGTGCCTGGTAACCGGTGGCCAAAATATTGCCATAACTTTGATAATTATAGTAAAAAAGAAATCCGATAAATGGCAGCGTACCGAGAATAAACCAGGGTGCTTTTTTCCAATATTTCAGCATGACAATCAGCATCGGGAGAAATAGCACAAAATCGACGCTGCGGATGGTGACAAGCATGGCAGCTGCGAAACCGACTCCAATTGCCACCTTATTGGATAATGTCTTGCGAAATTTTTCCAGCAAGAATAAAAATAGCGTGAAGGCAAAAATTTCATAGGGATGAGCATAACCCGGTTGTTCTGTGACATAACTAAAGGCAAAGGTGACAAAGTAGGCACTGCTAATGGCGATTAAAGAAACTTTTAAAGAAAATCCTTTTTGGCGTAATAATTTTTCTAAAAGTAGAATTGCAGCATAAGTATAGAACGTGGATGCAGCGAGTACTGCCAGCCCATCAGCCAAAGAGTGACCATTGAATGCTTTAAAATAATTGGTATAAATTGTCCCGGAGTCAAAAAAACTGGCTACTTTGAGAAAGGGATACCAGAGAATAGCTGTACCAGGTGGATAAAAACTGGCTGCTTGGCCATCCTGACGAATCACCACGCCATGCCCTGCATATGGTTTGTATTCAGGAATGGTATCACTTATCAGAGAGTTTTGTGTCGCCAAAGTTTTAGCTGGATGATAGTAGCCATAAGCATCACCAAAGTAGAATGGTGTGCCGTTTACAAACATTATAATAATTAACCCAAAAAGCATTATTAAATGCCATTTCTTTATTTTTTTAGTCAAATTTTTTACACCTTGAAGTATGGTATTTTGCTGCATTACCAAAATTATTTACAAGATTAATTGGAGCTTATTAAAAAATAATCATAACAGAATTGCCGCCAAAGCATAACTCACTTTTAACAGCTTTTAGCTGTCTTTTTTAATTTTTCCCTAATCTGGAATTTATCAATTCTTTTGATTAAGTCTAAAATTTGCTTGATATTGTAACGTGTTTTCGGAAAAATTCTAAGTTGAATTTAGTCAGGTTTTAAAAATAATTACCACATGCTACAATCCAGAAAGTACAAATTTACTTACTAATATTTTTTAATTTTTGTAGCTACCAGCTACTAACTACCAATTCTCTACTTTATACCTGATACTTGATACATTATACTTAACTTCTAACTTTTAATTTTTATTTTTTATCTATTTATCTATGAACCTCCCTCAACTCCAAAAAGATGTCCACGAAGTGGCAATGAAATTTAAATTTAACTGGTCAAACTATGTACAGTATGTCCACCTTGTTGAAGAAGTAGCAGAGCTTGGTGAGGCCTTGACAGTTCATTTAGGAGATCGTAAATCCGGTAGCGGTGAATCCGCTCTTGCAGATCATGCAGATCTCCAGGAAGAATTTGGCGATGTACTTTTTACAGTTTGTGAGTTGGCAAACCAGCTAGATATTGATCTAGTAGCAGCTATGAATTATACGTTCAAACGTTACCAGGGAAAGCTGGAGAAATTAGCTGCTTTACAAAATGATCATCAAGGTTAAAGTTAAAACGAGAGCAAAAGAGAATTCTTTTATGATAGATAATGTATCTGGACCAAATTGCTATCTGGCGAAAGTGAAGGCTATTGCCAGTAAAGGGGCAGCCAACCTCTCTGTTGTTCGGCTTGCTGCTGAATACTTCAGAGTAATGCAGGGCACAGTTCGCATTAAAAGTGGGGCACATACAAAAGTTAAAATTTTGGAAATAAATATCGATTAATATCATTGCAACCTAAATATTATTTCAATGATACTGGCGTGCTTAGTATCAAGTCAAATAATATCAAAATTGGGATTTTAGCAGAGAATGCTGTGTATCTTCAGTTACGAAGATTATCAATTTATAAAGAATATTCCCAGATTTATTATGCCTTTATTGAAGATCAGGAAATTGATTTTTATTTTAAAGATCATAAAAGCTATTATGAAGTAAAGTATAAAAATGATTTTGATGTTAATGATTATTTAAAATATCAAAGTATTTCAGAAAAAGTTACTTTTCTGGTCAATACAAATGAACGGCGATTTTATGATGTTTTACCGATTCAAGTACAAAAAAATATCTGTGATTTTTTGCTTCAAGACCCAATTGAGAATGTAGCTAATTAAAAAACGTGACTCCAGTTTTATTAATAAAAATAATTGAAGCACATTGTGCATTATTGTATAGCGTGCTATACTATTTTACATTAATTTCGTATAACTGACTATGTATAATCGCAAAATATGGGCGAGGCTCAAGGAGCATTTGTCTGACGCACAAACTATTGTAATTACTGGTCCAAGGAGAGTAGGGAAAACTACCACAATAAAATGGTTATTGAGCCAGATTAATTCAGAAAATAAATATTATTTTGATCTGGAAAATGTAGCTAATCGGGATCTTTTTTCTATTAATGATTATGATGCTTTATTAAATGAATTTCGAAATTTGGGACTGAATTTGGCAGAACAAATCTATATTGCAATTGATGAAATTCAATTTGTGAAAAATTTACCAAGTATCGTTAAATATCTTCAGGATACTTATCCAGTGAAATTTATTTTATCTGGATCAAGTTCATATTATTTAAAAAATCTTTTTTCTGAATCTTTGGCTGGTCGTAAAATTATTTTTGAACTGTATCCACTTACTTTTTCTGAATTTTTAGTATTTAAAGATATAAATTACCAGTCAGAATTTGATTTTACTAATCCAGGTTCTTTAAATTTACAAATGTTTAATAAATATCAGACTTATTATGATGAATATATTGAATATGGCGGATTACCTCAAGTAGTTTTAGCTGCTAAGCTTTCAGATAAGAAAGCTTTATTAGAAGATGCATATAGTTCATATATTAATTTGGATGTACAGTCGCTTTCAGATTTCAAGTCATTGGATGAGTTTCGAAAACTTGCAAAATTACTTGCAGCTAGAGTAGGTTCTAAACTAAATACAACTGAGTTAGGAGCAGTACTAGGGATTTCCAGAATTACCATTGATGCATATTTGGAGTTTATGTCCAAAACATATTTGATAAAATTGGTAGAAGTTTTTAGTTATTCAGCTGATGTTCAAGCAAGGAAACAGGAGAAGGTATATTTCATTGATAATGGTATTTTAAATCAGAATGCTATAGTTTCTTCTGGAGCTAAGTTTGAAAATGCCATTGCTTCCCAATTAGCTTACTCGAAACAGTTAAATTACTTTGAAAATCGCACTAAGGAAATTGATTTTATTGTGGATTCCAGTTTTGCAATCGAGGCAAAGGAAACACCTACCAATCAGGATTTAGTATTATTACAAAATCGTGCTAGTGAATTACAATTGAAAAATGTTTTTTTAGTTGGTAAGAATTTAAATAAGTCTTTTCAAGATTATATCTGGGGAGGACAATTAGGGTAAAAATCATTTTCTCTCCTTTCATTTCCTATTCTTATATATTTAGAGTATAATTAAACCTTGTATTCAGCAGGCTTCGTTTCAAAATGTTTTGAACTTTCGGAGTCTTCACTCCGGAAGGAATCTCCCTTAATTTCTTTCGTTTGAGTTTATCACATGTGTTTACGTGCACTGGCGAGCTGTTTCCAAAGCTAAGGGGACTTATTTTTTAATGAATTTTCATGTTGAAATTTCAAAATCAGGGACCGCGAACGTCCAATTTTAATAATCGCGAGAGTAGACCGTTTCGGAAATCTTTTCCACAACGTTCACCAGAATCAGGTAATGCTGTCAGTCCACGCAAATCTTACAGTAATTCTTTTCCAAAGCGTTCTTTGGAGTCTGGCAATGTAGCTAGTCCACGAAGGACTTATAGTGATTCATATTCCAGATCTTATTCGGATCGGGGTGAACGCAGTGGTTATAATGGAAATCGTTTCAATGATAACCGCGGTAAAGGCAATTTTGGAGGCAATCGTCCTCCACAGCGTTCCTTTTCCGACAGTCGTTTTGGTAATTCTAAAAATAAAATCCGCAAGGAAACTTTAAACACAGCAATGTATATTAGAAAGGCTGTCCCTGTGGAAAATAAAGCTGTTTTTACTCCTGCTTTTAAATATGCAGATCTTGATTTGCATGCAGATTTGGCAAAAAATATTTTAAATAAAGGGTATACAGTACCCACACCAATTCAAAATGATGTTGTTCTAAAAATGCTTGAGGGAAAAGATATTTTAGGTATAGCTAATACCGGTACCGGTAAGACTGCAGCTTTTTTGATTCCTTTAATTCAGAAATCACTTAATCTTCCGGGGCAAAAAGTCTTGATTGTCACACCAACAAGAGAACTTGCTGATCAGATCAATGAAGAATTTTACGCTTTAAGCAGAAATTTACGACTTTATTCGGTACGTTGTACTGGCGGAACCAATATTAACTGGCAGATCGATAATATTCGCCGTGGCTATAATTTTATTATTGGTACACCTGGTCGTTTATTGGATTTACAGAAACGTAACATCATCAATTTTTCTCAGATCAATAATCTTGTTTTAGATGAAGTTGACCGGATGCTGGATATGGGTTTTGTCGATCCAATTCGTCAGATCGTCGCTTGTTTACCAAAACAGAAACATACTTCATTTTTTTCAGCGACTTCTAATCAAAAAGTAGAAAGACTAATTACAGAAATTATGCAAAATGAATTTGTCAAAATTTCCGTGAAAAGTGCTGATACTTCTCAAAATGTGGACCAAGACGTTATCCGTTTTAGTGACCGTCAGGAAAAACTTGGTTTATTGGAAGGGATTTTACGTGATGAAACAGCCACGAAAGTGCTCGTTTTCGTTGGTACGAAACGTTATGTTGATACATTACAAAAAGCCTTGAGTCAAAAAGGTATAGGCGTCGCTTCCATTCATGGTGATAAACGTCAAAATGAACGAAATCGTTCGATTCAAAATTTTAAAAAGGGTGTGGTTAATATTCTTTTAGCAACTGATGTAGCAGCACGTGGCTTAGATATTTCCAATGTTTCTCATGTGATCAATTTCGATGAACCAAACACTTTTGATGATTATGTTCACCGAATTGGCCGAACCGGTCGTGGTGATCAGCAGGGAAAAGCATTGACTTTCGTGCAGCGTTAATTAGCTATTGATTTTCTTGATCAATTGATTTGAGCTCTCTGGCAGTGATTAATTCATTTAAGCTGGAGAGCTCTTTTATTTTCGCTTGTAATTGTTTCTCAGTTCGCTTGGAATCGCTGATATCACGAATTGATTCTATCGCCCCGATCGTTTTTCCTTCACTATTGTAAATTGGTCTGGCGATATTCCATAAATAAGTGCCACGGTTACGTAAAGTAGTATTTAAGATTTCTGCAAAAAAAGTTTTTCCCTGGTAATCAAAATTCTCATAAAGTTTTTCTGCTTCAGCAATGTTTTGAGTTAAGGCAAAATTAATCAACATGGGACGACGTTTATTATAAAAGGCGATAGCTGCTTCATGATTTCCTTTACCAATTATATCCAGTGCTTTTTTTCCAGAGAGAATTTCCATTGCTTTATTCCAAATAATAATCTTTCCCTTGGTATCAATTACAAATGTGGCATCAGGAAGAAAATCAATAATAGTACTTAAATAATTTTCTGATTCTTTAATCCGGGAAATATCATTAAACTGAATTACTTTGCCAATTAGCTGATTATTTTTAGTATTTAATTCAAAGTATGATATTTCGAGCCATTTGGTTAATTGAGAATTGAAATAGTTATAAGAGGTATTTTTTCTCTGAAGCATTTTGGATAAGTTTAAATCTGGAATATTTAGGGTTTTGATGAGAACTCCACTTTTTAATTCCTGATTGAAAATTTTTTGAGCAGCAGAATTAAAGGCAATAATTTCCTGATTATTGTTTATCACTATTAAAGCGTTTGTCAAACTTTCGAATACACTGTCAATTGCTTCGGGTAATACATTGAGAAATTGAAAGCGTCTGATCCCATAAGTGATTACCAGCCCGGTAATTGCTAAAGCAATCGGAGTAAACTCGACACTGAAATATTGACTAAGCGGGGTGAAATTATAAATGATGTTACCTAGCCAAGGTGACAAAATAGCAACTAATAAAATCATTGCGCGTTGTTTTTTGATTTTTTTATTGGTAACTAATTCCTGAAAAAGGAGAATTCCACCTACGAAAAGCAGAAAATAAGCATAGATCATATGAAAATAAAATAATGCTCCATGATGATAGACTACGCCTGAAAGTATTGAATTACCATTTAGTGAAAAACTGGTCCAAATTAGATGATGATAATTATTAGTAGCCACTAAACATAAGGTAATAATAGGAACTATCCAAAGCAAAAAACGGGAATAATATTGGGAAAGACTTTTTTTTCTGGTATATTCGATGCAGAAAAGCAGCCAGCAGACAGGTACAGATACAATACCAAGATAACATAACTGTGACCAGAAAATTCGCAAATTTAGACTCAGTGAAATGCTTTCCAGAGCGACCATGGCATTCCACCAAGCACCAGCAAACATTAAACCCATGAAATATTTAGCTCCTAACGTATTTAATTTCTGGCTGGTATTGAAGCCTAAAAAGAGTAAAACAAAGGTATTGTAGATTAAAATCAGAGAAATCCAAGAAAAATGTACATTCATAAAAATATTTTAATTATACATAATATATATTTTTTAAACTTATATAACAAGTAGCTTCAAATCAAGCTCCCAATAAGATCTGAGCCGAAGAAGTACTTATTGTCATCGTGTTGAAAAGCGTGTATATTTGTAATGTGTTTTCGAGAATATTTCAGTAAAAATGAATCAACTGCTCCGCAACCAAATTAAAACTAGTATTCATAGCATTTCCGATTTGTCGAAAGCTGAGCAAAAATTGTTGGCACAAGTCGATCAGTCATACCAAAAATTTGAAAAACAAATCTTGTTGTTACAACAAAAAATAACAGCTAAAGACAACAAAGATGTGGAAGAGATCCTGCAAACAGAAAAACAGCTTGTTGATCAAAATGCAATTCTAGAAGAATTTGCCGGGCTAGCAAAAGAATTAATTCCAGACAATTTGCATATCAAACTTTCTCTAGCAGAGCGACTCACTTATTTCCTCAATTATTTGCGCTGGTTAAAAAATGAAAATAACAGGACACATTTACATTTAGGAAAATCAGAACTAACTACTGATTTATTGCTTGAAGTTTGGGATAGCGCAATTTTGATTATTAATCTTCAGAAGGATATTATTAAAGCAAATAAATTTTTCTATCAATTATTTCGGATTAGTAGGAAAGGTTTTTCAGGAGCGTCACATGCTCAATTAGCACACATATTTAGCAAAAAAAATTTAACCACACTTGATCAACTATTTACGAAAATTATTAAAGAAGATGTCAATCATCGTCTCGAGTTGGTTCAGGAAGTCGAAGGAAAATTAATTACCTTAGATGTAAAAGGCTTTTTAGTCAAAGAAGAATTGCAAAGTCTGGGAGTATTGTTAGTAATTGATGATATTTCTGCACAAAAGGAACAAACGTTATTAACAGAACGACGTGAAAAAATTATTGAAGCAATCAATTTTGTTGCTGGGAAATTCTTAATTGCTAATGTCTGGTCAGATAAAATTCCGTCAGTGCTTGAAAAACTTGGAAAAGCAGCTGATGTTAGTCGTATATACCTATTTGAGAACTATACTAATGAAGCTAATCAGTTATCAGCGAAGCAACTTTTTGAATGGACTAATCATGGAATAGTTTCAGAAATCAATAATCAGTCTTTACAAGGATTTGCTTATCAACGCTCAGGATTTCAAAGATGGGTTGAGCTTTTAAGTAATCAGAAAATAATTGCTGGAATAGTGGCTGATTTTCCCAAAGCAGAGCAGTTGATATTGACCAAACAAAAAATTATCTCTATTCTAATTGTTCCTATCTGGATTGAAAAGCACTGGTGGGGGTTTATTGGTTTTGATGATTGTATTTCAGCTAAGACATGGTCAGTGATTGAGATTGATGCTCTTCAGACTGCAGCTCAAATGATTGGATTAGCAATTCATCGTACTGATGTGGAGAAAAATTTGGAGCAATCAAATCAAATACTTGCCGGTCGGAATGAAAAATTAAAAGAGATCAATCGCTTGATGATTGGTCGAGAATTAAAAATGATCGAATTAAAAAAAGAAATAGCCAAATTAAAAAATGAAGACTAAACGCATACAATCATTATCATTTCGAATAATTACTTATATTGTATTCTTTTTCACATTGTTTGGTGCAATTTTTATTTTCTTTTATTACATTACTATACGCCAGACATTATTATCAGAACAAAAAAAGCTTTCTGAAGTATATGCCGATCATTATGTCACAAATATCTATGAATTATTTGATAATCCTCATCAGGAATTAGCAGGGATTGCCCAGAATTTGCAGATTATTGATTTTATTCAAGCCCCCCAAAAAGACCAGGAATCAAATATTTCTGAAATTTTAAAATATTCAAATAATTTGAAATTATTTGATGTGATTAATATTTTGGATCAAAAAGGAATTGCGATTGCTTCAAGCAATTCTAAAAATCTTGGTATTGATTATAGTTTTCGTCCCTATTTTCAGGAAAGTATTCAGGGCAAAGCTTCAATTTATGGAGCAATAGGTATGACATCTAATGTTTATAGTTATTATATTGCAATTCCAATTTATCAGAATGAAAAAATTATTGGAATCATTTCTGGAAGTATGAACGCTGATCAATTTCAAAATTATTTATTAAAAGAAGCTGCTGCTAGGAATAATCAAATCATGTTTAAAATTCTGGATGATTACGGTGTAATAGTTCATTCCTGTGATCCTTCAGAAGTATTTTCCAGTGTAGCACCTCTTTCACCTGAAACGCTTGCTATATTTAAAAAAGAGCAGCGATATTCAAATCAATCGCTAAATTCCATAGGATTAGTGCCAGATTTTTCTTTCCTACAGAATCAGTATCTTGATCAAACATATTTTTTAAATCAGATCACTTCGCAAGGCAGTAATAAAATTTTATTTAATATCAATCAAATTCCTAATACCAGATATTATCTGGTGCTGGAAACTGATATTACACAAAATATTCAAAGTATTGATTTTAGTGTGATGCGACAGGGGTTAATGATTCTTGGAATGTTATTTTGTATGAGCATTTTGCTGGGCATTATAATTTCTAAAACATTGGAACCATTGCGAAAAATCACATTTATCGCTAACCGGATTGCTTCCGGGCATTATGAACTACAGGCAGATGAAACTATTGATAATGAAATTGGTACCCTAGCTGGAGCATTTAATAAGATGATTAATAAATTACTGGTGTTACGGGAAAATGAGGAACAAAAAGTACTTTTCCAAACGCAAAAGTTAAATAATAAAGTGCTACAATTGGAAAAATTAAATCGCGCGATGATTGGCAGAGAACTTAAGATGCTGGATTTGAAACAGCGTTTATATAAATTTGAAAATCAGGATAAAAATGCTGAATAATTTAATTAAAAAAATTGCTGAAAAACACTTATTAGAAGTTGGTAATTCTGAATATTATCGACGCTTCACGATACAGATTATTGGTTTGTTTGGTTTAGTAATTATTTTTTCATTCTCAGTCACGAACTTCTTGGTTCGGGATTATTTTGCTGCTTTTTTGGAATTGACCTTGTCATTATGTATTTTAGTGGCATTTTATCTGCAGTGGAAAGCTCCACGTTCTTCTTTTCCGATGCATTTGGGTGTATTAGTTACCTTAATTATGCTTGTTAATAATACGATCGTTGGGGGATTTGATCATACTGGTTATTATCTTAATTTCTTTTTTCCAGTAATAGTCTATTTATTAGTAGGTGTGGCTTATGGTGTTTATTATACCTTTTTATATTTTATGATTGTTATTATTTTAGGATTGTTAAGAAATTTAGGATTTATTGAATTACCTTATACTAATATTCAAAACTTAATCTATATTCTTAGTTTTTCTGGAGTTTCGTTATTAGTGATTGCTTATCAACGTATAAATGAAGGAGCACAGTTGAAAATTGCTGCACAAAAAGATGATTTACAGTTGATCAATCGGAATTTGTCATTGCAAGTTTCTAAATTGCAGCAATCAGAAAAAGAATTAGATAAGCATTTCAAAGAACTGGAAATAAAAAATAGTACTTTAGAAAATGCTGAAGCAGCTATACTAAATGTTTTTGAAGATGTAGAAGAAGAAAAATATAAGGTTTTTGAAGAAAAAGAAAGATTAAATACAATTTTACATAGTATTGGTGATGGAGTAGTGGTATTGGATATCAATGAACGGGTAGTTATGGCGAATGAGTCTGTGGAGATGCTTACTGGATTTCAACTTGAAGAGTTAATGCAGAAAAAATTCCGGACAAAATTGCAGTTTATTAATGAAAAGACGAGAGAAAGTGATTATCGATTTTTGGATAACGTTTTTGATAAGGGAGTAGTTTCGCAAATTAATCCTGGTACGTTATTAATTAAAAAAGATCTGGTAGAAATGCCGGTAGGAGATTCTTCTTCACCAATAATCAATTCTGAAGGAGCAGTAATAGGTTGTGTCGTTGTTTTTCGTGATATTACAAAAGAAAGGGAAGTGGATCGTATGAAATCGGAATTTGTCTCAGTGGCTTCACATCAATTACGGACACCTTTGACTGGAATTCGCTGGTATTTGGAATTACTAAAAGATAGTGGTCTTGGTAAGTTTTCAGCAGAACAGCGTGAATTTTTTAATAATATTGAAGAAAGTAATAACCGGATGATAAAGCTAGTAGAAGATTTACTAAATGTTTCCAGGATTGAAGTTGGCAGAAAGTTTAGTATTAGCAAGGTAATTACTGATTTTATTCCTTTAGTACAAGAAACAATCAAAGATCAGAAGATTATTGCTGATCAAAAAAAGATTCAAATTATTGTTGATGAGTCGTTTCCGAAGTTTTTACGATTACATATTGATCCTGAAAAAATTGCCCAGGTTTTAAAAAATCTTGTTAGTAATGCTATTAAATATTCACCAAATGGTACAAAGATTGAAATCTCCTATCATTTGAAAGGTAAAGAACATATATTTTCAGTAAAAGATCAAGGACTGGGAATTCCCAAAAAAAGTTACTCTGATATGTTTAAAAAATTTTTCCGGGCTGATAATGCAGTGAAAACACAAACTGAAGGAACTGGTCTCGGACTCTATATTTCCAAAGCAATTATTGAAGGACATGGTGGAAAAATCTGGTTTGAATCTAAGCTCAATAAGGGGACAATTTTTTATTTTTCCTTACTTTAAATGGCAGTATTTTGTCTTGATAAATCGCTTGGTCAGACACCACTAGAGGCGCTTGAGCAATTTCGGACTAAACATTCTGATCTACAAGGCGTGAAGTTAGCTTATGCCGGCCGACTTGATCCAATGGCTACAGGCTTGTTGTTAATATTATCTGGTGCGACCTGTCAGGAACGCGACAAATTTCAAAATCTTGAGAAGCATTATTTATTTACAGTTCTTTTAGGTTTTTCAACTGATAGTTATGATTTATTAGGAAAGCTCACTTACTTTACTGCGAAAAATATTCCAAATAATATTGAACAACTAGTGCGTTCCGCAATTACAGATTTTCCCAGCGAGTGGTCGATGCCTTATCCACCATATTCAGCTAAAACTATTGCCGGGATACCACTTTATCGTTATGCCCGTGAAGAGAAGTTAGCACAAATTGTTATTCCTACTAAAGCAGTGCAAATCAAGAATTTACAGCTGATTAATATTACAGAAATCAAATCTAAAAATTTGTTAATAGAAATAAAAAATAGATTAGCACTGGTGCACGGTGATTTTCGCCAAAAAGAAATTAAGGATATTTGGCAAGAACAATTAAATCAGTTTGATAAAAATCAAAGCTTTATATTGCTAAATTTGGAGGTTACTTGTTCCAGTGGAACTTATGTGAGAAGTCTAGTTCAGGAATTGGGAAAAATGATTCAAATTCCAGCCGTTACTTTTGCGATTCGTCGGACGTGTGTTGGGGAATATTGTTTAAATAATGATAAAAGTCAGGATAATTCCTGACTTAATTTCTGGCAGGATAGTTATAATAAACTTGATTCGCCACCCAAACGCCAGAATACAACTCCTTTGAGATGATACTTTTGAGCTAAATTGATACGCGCTTGGATTCCTGCAGGATCGATGAATACCAGCACACGATATTCATTCCCTTTTTTGTATTTAAAAACTTTTTCACCCTCAAAATCACTGAGTTCACCTGCCGGGTAATTCTTTAAAATACCAAGAATAGTATCATAAGTATACGAACGGACATTTTTGTTTCCAGTTAATAATGATTCTTCATTGACCGGATGAAAAGTCAGATCAGATTCATTGGTACTAAACCATTCATAGCCGTAGAGATGAATTCCCAGGGCTAATTTATCCGGGTCTACTTTTGTGACAGCATACTCTGAAATTTGTTCCATCCAACTAAGTGGGGCAATCGGTCCGGGAAAAGCAGCCTGAGAATAAGTATAATCATAAGCCATAATGCGGATTTGATCTGCAAATCGGGCAATTTCTGACCAGTCTTGCACCTCTCTTGTTTCAGGTAAAGAAGGATAGCTGATATCATCACCCCATTTTGCCAATACAGTTACATAGAGTAAATCATTTTGCTGATGCAGACACTGGGAAAGTTTACTAATAAATTCGAAATATTTTTCTTTATCACTTAATTTAGTTGATTCATAATCGAGATCGATCCCGTCATATTGTTGTTTGGCTGATTCGCTACAAATTGCTTGGACATGACGGTCGAGATTTTCCGGGGTTTGGAGAACCGGGGAAAAAATTTCATGATCAAACATGGCAATAGCGGGAATGATTTTAACGTTATTTTTTGTCAAAACTGAGATAATTTGAGCTGCTTCTTTGGGGCGTTTATTGATCAAAGTGCCATCAATGTTTACTTCATACCAGACTGGTGAAATATCCTGAAATTGTTTAGATTTGGTATTGAGGCTAGCTAGACCGGCTGTACTTCCCCAATTTGGGATCCAGGCACCTTTGGTGGGAATTCGAGTAGGCATAGGCGTATAGCTCGGGCTTGGAGTTCGAGAAGCAAGAAGTGTCGGGGTAGGTGAAGGCGTTAGTGGGGAATTTGTAGTTTTTTTTAATACCACTAAAGCCAGAATAACTCCAACACTCGCGAAGATTATAATTATTACAATTGCAATTTTAATAAAAGTTTTGGTCATAAGATCAGTATTAAATAGGAGGGGTTGCAGATCTGCAACCCGTGCTATAAGTATCAAGTAGTAAAAATAGTAGCTAGTAGCTACTATTTAGTATCTAGGTCTTAACGGCATTTTAAAAGTGTCAAAAAGCCCAAACGTCATTCCGGAAGTTAGCTATTCTTAGCGATAGTTTAGAATAGTTTCTGTCCGGAATCTATCGATATACTAATTAATACGATTTATCCAATTTGCAATTTCCAAATTGCATAATTCTTCCAGATTTTCCGTCTACCGTCTATTGTCTACGGACTTCAGCCTACAGCACTGTCCGGAATTTAACAATATATTAATTTCAATTCCGATCACCGACAACCGATTACCGATCACCGTTTCCTCCTCATCATAACTCCGTATACTGATAAATCCTGTCTAAAATTTGTTTATAGGCCGGATGATCTTCTTTTAGCTTCTTTGGCTGCCAATAGACACATCCACTTTTATCTGCTGTATTATAAACTTCTTCAAGTGTGATTTCGTTATTTAAATATTTGGGAATCAGATCATTAGTAGTTTGATGATAACCACAGCTTTGTTGCGGGATTATTTCAATATTTTTTAACTCATTTTTCCAGAAGTCCAGATTGGTTACATAGCCCTGGCGGGTTTCAGTGGTATGGGTTTGATCAAAAATAAAATTACCCATACTGTAAAGAATCATTTTACCATTATATTCTTCTATAGATTGCACCCAATGTGGATGTGAAGCAATGATCAAATCGGCACCATTATCGATTAGTTTGTGTGCCAGTTCCTGTTGGTGTTTTGTGGAATTATTGGTATATTCAATTCCCCAGCTCATATAGACAATTAAATAATCAAGATTATTATCCTTTTTGATAGTCGCAATTTTTGCTACTCGGGCAGTATCGACACTGAGAGCACCATTATTTGATTTGGAAAAATAATTAGTACCATAAGTGGTATTGTTGGGACTTAAATTCCAGTAGTAATTGGCAATATCATCAGCAGAGATTAACCCAATCCTTCTGCCATTTATTTCGTTGATAGCTGGTTTTAATATTTCTTCTTCGGTTTTGCCTGTTCCTGTCACTTGTATGCCTAGATCAGTAAATAGTTTGATAGTATTGCCATAGGCTTTTTGTCCGGCGTCTCCTGCGTGATTGCCGGCCGTATTGACCCAGTCAAATCCCTCTTCTTTCAAGCTGTTTGCTACTTGATCATCTCCGATAAATGCCATACATCCGGAGCAAGGTTTGGGATTGCCTAATAAAGAATTTTCTAGTTGGGCAATAGCGATATCAGCACTGGCAATATCATTTTTAAAAAAATCATAGACATAGGTGAAATTATTATATTTATTAAAACCAAGCCGGTCGACAGCTCTGGCAGGAATGATTTCGCCGGTAGCAAAGATTACGATGGGCTTTTCATCGGTAATTATTGTGGCGTCATAACTAGCGATTAATTTTTTCAATGGATAATTTTGAATTTGAAAATTCTTTTGCCAAAATGATTGCTGGTCAATTTGCAAAGTACGATACTTGGGAAGTACCTGATCTGGAGTAAGTAGGGCGATTTTATCTGCCTGAAGATTTTTTTCCAAATCTTCAGGTAGGATCAGAACAATATCTTCATATCCTATTGGCAAGAGATTTTTATTTGCTGCCAAAGTAACTAATTTATCTTTGGTAAGTTCTGCTAGCGAATATTGAATTTTATAGGTTTTAAATTTGCTGACCGGGATTAAGATGTCTTGTCGATAATAAATCTGCTTGATTTGGGGTAGAAAAGCTTGAGCAAAACTGGTATCGTTTTTATTTATTAAATTATTTAATGAGCCATTTTGCCATAATATTAAAACGCCAACGCTTGTAATTGCAATAATAAGAGCAGCAATCAGAATGATTTTTTTCATATCAATAAATTAGTTATTTAATGTAATAATTATGGCATAAAATGCATTTGAACAATATAGAATATTTTTCATATTGATAATTTTGTGGTAAGTTAATAGTATCAAGTATCAAGTATCAAGTATCAAGTATCAAGTATCATGTATCATGTAGAAAAAAATAGGAGCATATAGCTAATCTAACGATATACTACTTCTAACTTTTCCCTTTTTCCGATATACTTATCACATACATATTTATCATTCTTTTTATGGACATCTATCAGGAATCACTGGCTAAACATCTGGAGCATCAAGGTAAAATTACTACACAACTAAAATTTCCCTTAAAAGATAAACATGATTTGTCCTGGACTTACACACCAGGTGTGGCTGAAGTAAGTCGTTATCTTGCTCTTCATCCGGAGGAAACTGGTCAATATACTTTCAAGGGCAATTCCGTGGCTGTAATCTCAGATGGATCAGCAGTTCTTGGTCTTGGTAATATCGGTCCTTATGGCGCATATCCTGTCATGGAAGGCAAAGCTTTGTTATTCAAGCATTTTGCTAATATTGATTCCATTCCGATTGTCTTAAATACTCAGGATCCGGATGAAATTATTAAAGCAGTGGAAATGATTGCCCCTAGCTTTGGCGGAATCAATCTGGAAGATATTGCTGCCCCGAAATGCTTTTATATTGAGGAAACTTTAAAAAAACGTCTGGATATTCCTGTCGTTCATGATGATCAGTGGGGGACAGCCGTAGTGGTATTAGCTGGTTTGTTTAATGCTCTCAAGGTTGTCAATAAACAAAAGGAAAAAGTAAAAATTGTTATCTCCGGTGCAGGTGCAGCTGGTACAGCTATTATGAGAATTTTGTTAAAAGCAGGATTTGTAAATTTTATGATGGTAGATAGTAAAGGAATTATTGCCAAATCTTGAGCTGATTTGGACCCGCATAAGCAAATGCTGGCAGAATTGACTAATCAGGAAGATCTCCCGGGTGATTTAGCTTCAGCGATCTCAGGAAAAGATATTTTCATTGGCGTTTCAGCTCCAGGAATTGTGACGGAAGCGATGATAAAATCAATGAATGCTCAAGCAATTGTTTTTGCGCTTGCCAATCCTGTCCCGGAAATTATGCCGGATCTGGCTCTAGCCAATGGTGCGCTTGTGGTAGCGACAGGCAGATCAGATTTTTCCAATCAGGTAAATAATGCCTTAGTATTTCCAGGAATTTTCCGTGGTGCTCTGGATCGACACATTAAAAATATCACTATCGAGATGCAAATTAATGCTGCGATTGCTTTAGCAAAGATTGTTACTGAGCCAACTGCAGAAAGAATTATTCCAGGAATATTTGAAAAAGGAATTCTGGAGGCTGTTGTCGGGGCGATACGCTAATCGTATGTACGGGCGTATTGCAATACGCCCATACGCCCCAACGCCCCACGAACAATTTTTCCCCTTGCCAACGACTAGGCTCACCTTGTATCATTGAGCATATTCAAATTTTATAATATGAACAAAAGAAAACTTCTTGCCAAGAAAAAACACAGCAAGAAAACTGGCAAAAAAATCTCATTACGTAATAGATAATTTCTCAGGAATTGTGTCTATCTTAATAAATCTTTCCAGTGGAAGGATTTATTTTTGTTTAATATTTTCCAGATAATATTCCAGAAATTTAATTTCCCGAGCGATAATAAACTTGATATTATTATCAATTGCATTTGCTTGTTGCATTGATGATAAAGCTTGATCAGAATTAATCCAGACAAAACCATAATTATTCTGTAATTCTTTTGTTGTTAATTGGAGAGCTTGTTGTTTGCCTTTAACTTTTATCAAGAAGAGATGATCAAATTGGATTAGGCCATCCGGATATCCGGTTTCTTCACGAAATTCCAGTATAGAAGCTAAATATTGTTGATTTGTCATTTGATATCCTGATTCTTCTAATATTTCGCGCTTTAAAGCAGCAATTAATGTTTCACCACTTTCAACACCACCACCGGCTAGTTTGTAGTAATTTTGTTTGCCCACATGCATCAAACCGATTTGTTTTTTTTCATTTACTATGATAGCCCGAACTGATTCCCGAAAAATGAAGCGTGATTGCAGAATACGGTTTTCTTTTCCCAAAACTGTTTCAGTTTTGAGCTGTGTAATAACATTAAATTTTTGGGGATCTTTGTTCATAGGCTAGAGCAGCAGCAAGTAAAATAATTATTATCACCGACATCCAGCACCAGCTGCAGACATGGCGGATTACCACAAATTCCAGATAACGTAAATACAAAGAAAATAAAACTCCCCAAAATACTTCTGCCTGTAAAATCCAGGTTAATAATTTATCCTTAATTTTTTCTCTTAATAAAGCAGTAAAAATTAGAAATGCATAAAAGAAAAATCCAAAAACTGACATGGGTACACCAAACATTTCGCCATATTTACTATTGAGGACACTTTCACAGCCTCCTCCAGTAAAGCAAGGGACGATTACATTATTGGGACTTTGCACCTGGACAGCCCAGAGATAAGCAGAAAGCGCCAGTCCCAGGACACAAAGTAAGATGATGAGGCGGTTGGTAGTGATTAGTTCTTTATATTTCATGATGAATGTGTAACAGTTAAAAAGTATCAAGTATCATGTATTAAGTATCAAGTATCAAGTATCATGTATTAAGTAGTAAAAAGAGAAACTGGAAGTCGAATCCTGATAATTCATTTTATTATAGCAAATTTTGTCAGGAAGCGAACAGGGAATTTCTCTTTGGAGGTATTGTTGTTACCATACGCAAGCAGATCCATCTAGGACATTTAGCCAGCTGGTGCCATTACAGATACACATTACATAGCTGGAACTAATTGCTAAAGCACTTTCTACTTCTACTGAACAAGCTATTGGCTCGGCATTGTTATTTTTTAAGCGTAAAAAGCCATTGATATCCAGCGTCGCCTGTGGAGTAGCAGTTCCAATCCCAATTTTATCTGCTGAAGCATCCAAGAAGAACATATTTTGATTATTATCACTTTCAAAGCGAATATCAGTATCTAAACTATTTTCGTTAAGAACCATGCCACCATCTTTATTGATTGAAGCTAAAACTACACCACTACTATTTTGCCACTCAGTAAGGTTTGCTGTCTGAGCTGAAAAACCTTTGATAATTGACTGGGGAATATCTATCACCCCATTAATCTGGAATTGTGCGGTAGGACTGGAGGTACCAATACTAACCAACCCATCTCTATTTACAGAAAATGCCGGATAATTATCAAGGTATTGACCATAAACTGATAAGGCATTACGGCTGGAAGGTACTACTGTATAGGCCTTGGGCGCAGTAGTCTGGATAGAAGTGGTTTTAATTCGCACAAAATATCCCGCTTGTCCATTTACAGTTGTATATGCCCAGTTAGCAGCAAGATTGGAAAAAGTGATTGAGCCATTGTTTGATAAACCTGTGGTACCATCTGTAATTGTCAAAGCAGTCCAGGCGGTGCCGTTCCAGTATTCTGCTGCCAGTGTTAGTCCAGATCCTTTAGTTTGTAAATTAAAATAAATTGTACCGAATGATACTTTTCGCATTACATAGAGATATGAATTTGTAGTTTTTAGAAACTCAAATGGAGTACCACCTGAATTTCTAGCTTCACCTGCCACTGAGCTCAGGACACCACTATTATCAAGAATTACATCATAAAAATAATCAGGGCTGGCAACATTAAGCATCCCTGAACCAGTCGCTCCACCAATATAAAAAACATTTCGCATGGTTGTAGTCGTTCCTGAGGAGGCAGTATTATTATATTTTGTCACTTGTCCAGATCCAGAATTTCCAACCCAAATTGCCTGTCCATCAAAAATAATTTGTTGAGGAGTACCAAGACTGTCAATAGTTTGAATAATCGCATTGGTTAAAGGATTTATTACAGAAAGACTATTATTTCCATTGGCAGCCCAGACATTTTTGCCATCATAGACCATTCCATGAGGATTATCACCACCGGCTGGAATATCCATATAAACTGATAAAGTACTACTCAGTTTTGTATAAGTTCCGGAGCCGGAGTTGGCAACCCAGAGATTTGAGCCATCGAAAGCCATTCCCTGTGGATTTTGGCCAACTGGTCTTCGAACAATCTCTGAATTAGAAGAAATACTAATTAAACTGATATTATTGGATAGACTGTTGGATACATATAAATAAGAACTGCCAAAGGCAAAATAACTAGGGCAGGTGCCGACAGTTACAGTTGCAACTATAGAACCATCCGCAGGATTGATCTTATATACGCTGGAATTGGAAACACAAGAACCGTCTGAATTAATGTCAGCCACCCAAAGATTACTACCATCATAACCAATACCACCGATACCACCACCGCTAGTGGTAATATGATATGAAGCTAAAACAAGATTTGTCATTATATCGATTTTGACAAGATTGCCATTCCAGTTCGTTACCCACAAATAATTGCCATCGAATAAAGTCATGTATGTAGTACTGAATGTCGCATCAGTTATCGTAGCAACAATCTGCCCACTATTGACATCAATCTTTTTTACATCATTTCCTGTCGCCACCCAGATACTATTACCATCAAATGTCATACCTCGTGGAGTCCCCCCAACAGTGACGGATAAAGGTCTGACAGTCATCGTGCGATAAAGTTCTGGTACCATAAACCAACGATCAATATTACGAGCTGTAAATCTTCCGGTAACTTTTTCACTACCTGACACATACGCTTTGTAATCTGATGTTGTATTCGTACCAATTGCTAAATTTCCACTTTTATCAACTGCATTCAAAACTGTACCACTGCTATCCTGCCATTCTTGAAGATTGGCTGTTTGTCCAGTTTTCGCTTTGACAATCAGCTCCTGAGCATCCGTAACATTTTGCATAGTTAAAGTACCAGTAACCGGGCCATTGGAGGCATCCACTTTAAGATATTCACTTCTGGCTAATTCTGTAAGTGCATCTTCGACATTAGTAGCGACAAAATAATTACCGTAATCAGTAATCGAGACATCACTAGAGTTCTTACTAGTCAAATCGGCAATACTCGATCCAATTTTACTAATTTTATTCCAGTCTATATTCGCATCATCCGCTACTTTTGCATTATTAATGCTGCCATCTGCTAAATCCTGATTTTCAATTGTGCCATTAACTATTTTATCTCCGGTTACAGCATTATCAGCCAATTTCTCGTTCGTAACTATTTGATCAGCCAAATCTTCTCTCAAAATAGTGCCATTTAAAATCTTCGTTGTTGTAACTGCTCCATCTGCAATTTTAACTTCTGTTACAATTCCATTTTTTAAATGACTGGTTTCTATTACTCCTGTTTGGATTTTGCCACCACTGATACTAGCATTGGCCAGCTTACTCGTAATGACACTACCATCGCCCAGTTCTTCACTGGAAATAGTTTTTAATTTTAACCTGATCCCACTGATACTTCGCTCTGCTGGCTCATATTCAGACAATTCGGTTAAACTGATCTCTTCTACATTAGCTTCGGTTAAAATATTCGTTTGTTTAAATGTATTCACAGTAAGCGTCTTTCCATCTTCCAGCTCTAGCTCCAATGCACTAATTACATTACCTTCTGTTATAGTGGCATTAATAATTTTGGCATATTCTTTTTTTCCTGTTTCTGGAAGTACTTCAATATCATAAGGCGCTAATTCTGCTAACAATTCTTCATCAATATATGTCTTTAAATAATCGCCATTTTTTAATTCTTTAATCGAGCGATTTGTTGCTAGAACTTGCCAAACAAGCCATAAAGTTAAAATAGAGCAAATCACAAGTAACACTCTTCCAGTGAAAATTTGCCATTTTTGCTTTTCGGTTTTCACAATATTATTCATAAAAATAATTAAATCATAAAAATGTTACCAAGTACATGCTATACCATCTTTTAGCTGAACCCAGGCGCTACCATTGCAAATACAGATTGCGTAACCAGAAGTAATAGCAATTGAGCTTTCATTGCTTGCAGTGCAAATTGCTGGGGCAGCATTATTATTTTTCAAACGAATAAAGCCATCCACATCAAGTGTAGCTTTGGCTACGTTTGTTCCAATTCCGATTTTATCTGACACTCCTGCAATAATAAATGAATTCTGATTATTATCGCCCTCAAAGCGAATATTTGTTCCAACTCCATTTTCATTTAGAACTATCCCACCATCTTTATTGATTGATGCGAGAACAGCTGCTGAATTATCTTGCCACTCAGTGAGATTTGCTGTCTGGGTAGCATTAGCTTTGATTAGCGTTTGAGTCAAATCCACTACAGCATTAACCTCAAATTGTGCTTTAGGATTGGCTGTTCCAATTCCAATTAAACTATCCTTACTCACAAAAAATGCTGGATAAGGGTCATAAAGCTGAGCATTCACATACAATGCATCACGGTCACTTGGTAACACTGCATATGCAGCTGAAATTGTCGAAGGATTTGTAACCGTCCTAATTCTTAGAAAATATCCAGTGGTGCCATTGACAGTCGAATACAGCCAATTTGAAGGTACCGATGATAATACTAATGTACCATTATTGCTTAGATCCGTTGTATTATCACTAAAAGTCTGGTTGATCCAGGTACTGCCATTCCAATATTCTACAGCTAGAGTTAGGCCAACTGCTTTTGTCTGAAGATTGAAATAAACTGATTGAAACGGTGTTTTACGCATTACATACAAATATGAGTTGATATTTTGTAGTAAGTCAAATGCTGTACCCCCAGACGTACTCGCCTCAGCACTGACTGATTCTAAGGAACCATTATAATTTGTAATGACATCATTAAAGTTTTCAGAGTTCGCCACACCTAATACTGCGGTTGTTTTTTGCTGACCAACATAGAACTCATTTCGGTTCGTTAAACTAGTGGATGTAGAAGTAGCAACATTATATTTACTCACAGCACCTGCATTGGAGTTGGAAACCCAGATTGCTTGACCGTCAAATAAGATTTGGTGAGGATTGCCAAAGCTCCCAATTGTTTGAACTACTGTATTGGTGTTGGGGTCAATCGCTGAAATATTACCACCAAAATTTGCTACCCAAACATAAGTACCATCGAAAGTCATTCCAAGTGGCCAACTAGCATTTGCAGGAATATCGGCTAAAACTGCTCCACTTTTAGAATCAATTTTTGAATAAGTATATGTACTACCATTGGCTACCCAGATATTAGTACCATCATAAGCAATTCCTAATAAGCCGTTTCCAACATAAAAATAACCAGCAATTGTATTTGTATCTATATCAAGCTTGGTTACAGTTCCAATTCCATCGATACTCCAGAGATATTTTCCATCAAAAGTAGCATAACCCCAACCATGTCCCGGATTATTTACTGTAGCGACAATGGCTACAGTTTCTGGATCAATTTTGTAAATATTATTATTACTTGCTGAAGCCCAGATATATCTTCCATCATAAGCTAAAGCAGTGCCCGCGAAATTGTTATAGTTATAAACGCCAAGGATTATATTTTTATTAATATCAACTTTCACAAGAGTACTGTTCCAACAAAGCATCCAGATATAAGTGCCATCGAATAATGCTGTATGCGGACCTGACATCGCAGGGTCAGATAATGTAGCGACAATTTGTCCAGTATTGACATCGATTTTGGAAATTGTATTAATTACATCATTTGCCGTCCAGAGATAACTACCATCAAAAGCTAATCCTCTAGGAATTCCACCGGTATTTATTGTCAAAGGTTTTGTTGTAATATTGCGATTTAAATCAGGAACTTGGAGCCAGCGATCCATTTCCGGTGCGGAAAATCTTCCAGTCACTTTGCCGCTGCCGGCTACAAATACATTATAGTTAGCTGTTGTCGATGTCCCGACGCCGAGATTACCATTGTAATCAATTACATTCAAAATATTTCCATTATTATCTTGCCATTCCTGTAGATTGGCTGTCTGACCGACTTTATCCTTGATCACTAATTCTGGTGCGTCATTGAGATTTTTTAGAATGAGTGTACCAGATACAGGTCCATTGGAAGCATCCACTCGTAAATGATCATTGGTAATACTGGCTTCAGCTACTGCCAGCTCGGCCAAAGCACCTTCGATATTGGATGTTGTAAAAAAGTTTCCTAAATCAGCTAACGCAAGATCAGTAGAATTACGGTTTGTCAGATCAGCAATACTGGAACCAATTTTACTGATTTTACTCCAATCGATATTTGCACCGGTTACTACTTTTGCATCATTGATACTTTCGTCTGCTAAATCTGGATTATTAATTGTGCCATTTTCAATTTTGTCAGCAGTTACGGCATTATCTGCTAATTTATCTGTTGTGATCGTTTGATCAGCCAAGTCCTCTCCTTGAATTGTCCCATTAAGAATCTTGGTAGTAGTGAGTGTACCATCGGCAAATTTTATTGAAGTGACTATACCATTATTAAGATGACTAGTTTCAATTACTCCAGTCTGAATCTTACCACCAGTGATCGTGGCATCAGCAAGTTTACTAGTGACTATACTACCATCAGCAAGTTCTACGCTTGTAATTGTTTTTAATTGCAATTTTATCCCGGCAAGACTTCTATTGGCTGGTTCATAGTCTGCCAGTTCAGTCAGGGTAATGGATTGCACATTGGATTCGGAGAGGGTAACCACTGAGTGATAAGTATTTAGGATCAATGTTTTTCCAGATTTTGTTTCAAATTCCAAGCCACCAATCAGATTACTGGAATCAATGGTAGCATTGATAATTCGGGCACTTTCCTTTTTCCCGTCGCTATATTGGAGTGCGATATCATAAGGTTCGTATTGCAACAATTTTTCTTCTGTGACGTATTGTTTAAGGTAGTTACCTGTCTGAAGCTCTTTGATTGAGTTCTTAGTCAGAATATTTCCCCATACCAAAAAAAACATTACTAATGTCAAAATTATCATACCTGGGTACAGTAATTTTATTGTGCGTTTTTCTTTCACTATAATCAGTATAGCAAGGAAAATTGAAAACTGGAATTTAAATTAGTATCAAGTATCATGTATCATGTATCAAGTATCATGTGTCAAGTAGTAAAAAGAGAAACTGGAATCCGGATTCTGATTAACACGTTTATTATAGCAAATTAGGGCAAGAAGTGAATCTCGAATCCGAATCTCGAATCCTTGTTAATTTTTCGCAATCAAGGTAAAATTCAGCTTACCAATATTAATTCAACTGAGTAAATACTGATGCGAAGTTTAATTGCCTGGGTTTATCAAAATTTCTTAAAAAAAATTCTTTTTAAACGTGATCCTGAAGATGTACATGATAGTTTTATAAAAATTGGTAATATACTGGGGAAATTTGCAATTACTAGATTTTTCACCCGGTTGTTTTTTCGCTATCGTAATCCCATGCTGGAGCAAGAGGTGGCCGGTATTACTTTTAAAAATCCTGTAGGCTTATCCGAAGGATTTGATAAAGATGCCAATCTAATTGATATCCTACCGGAAGTGGGTTTCGGTTTTAATCAAATCGGTTCAATTACCTGGTTTTCTTATGCTGGTAATGCCAAGCCAAGGTTGATACGATTACCCAATTCTCGAGGAATCATTGTCAATTATGGCTTGAAAAATATTGGTGCCAAGAAAATTTCTGAAAATTTGGAAAAACATGGTAAAACAAACATTCCTCTCAGTATTTCCATAGCCAAAACTAATTCTCCTGAAACTTGTACAATTGATCAAGGTATCGAGGATTATTTTAATTCATATAAATTACTAAATGAAAAAAATTTAGGTGATTTCTATACTTTAAATATTTCCTGTCCCAATACTTTTGGCGGAGAGCCTTTTACTACTCCGGAAAAGCTTGATGCATTATTGAAAAAAATCCGGGAAATCAAATCTGCCCGTCCGCTTTTTATCAAAATGCCAATTAATCTCAGTTGGAATCGGATTGCTCAATTGTTGAAAGTAGCAGTGAGATATGAGGTCACAGGAGTGATTATTGGAAATTTAAATAAAGATCGCAGCAATATTTCTTCAAAAGATAAAGTAACAGAAGAGATGAAAGGTGGCATCAGTGGTAAGCCTACCTGGAAACTCGGCAATAAATTAATTGAAAAAACATATAAACAATTTGGAAAAAAATTGATAATAATTGGCGTTGGTGGAATTTTTTCTGCAGAGGATGCTTATGAAAAAATCAAACTGGGAGCTACATTGGTACAACTCATTACCGGTATGATTTTTGAAGGTCCGCAATTAATCGGTCAAATCAATAAAGGTTTGGTGAAATTATTAAAGCAAGACGGTTATAAAAATATTAGCGAAGCAATTGGAGTGAAAGCGGGGAAATGAATGGATAGTATCAAGTATCATGTATCACGTATCAGGTAGTGAGAAAAGTATCTGGTAGCTGGTATCTAGTATCTAGAAAGTATCTGCTAGCTAGGTTTTAATGGCATACTAAAAGTTTCAAATAGCCCTAAACGTCATTCCGGAAGTTAGCAATTCTTAGTGATAGCTTAGAATTGCTTGCTGTCCGGAATCTACCGATATACTAGTTAGCACCATTTTCCAATATTTTTCCCTCCCGATCACCGCTCACAGTTTTCAGATACTCATACACTTCCTTGGCATGTCCTAATGGCTTAACTTTGGGCCAGGTTTTAATTAATTCTCCTTGAGGATCAAAAATATAGGTGCTGCGAATAATTCCGAGGAAAGTGTTGCCAAACATGGATTTTTGTTTAATTGCACCTAATTCTGTTAATAATTTTCGTTCCGGATCTGACCAAAGTGTGAAATTTAGTTGATGTTTTTCCTGAAATTTAAGATGCGATGCTACAGAATCGCCACTAATACCAATGACTTTCACTCCCATTTTTTTAATGTCATTGTTGAAATCTCTGAATTCACAAGCTTCTACGGTACAACCAGGTGTCTGGTCTTTGGGATAAACGTAAAGTACCACATAACTTCCCTTCAAATCCATAAGTTGTGCTGGTTTACCTGCTAAATCCTGAACTGGAATTGATAAAATTTTATTGTTCATCTGATTTTAATGATAATTATGATAAGATAAATATATAATAAATTATTACTTTTGATTAAATGAAGCTTAATTCTACAACGCAACCAGCTCAAGATATTGCAAAAGTTCTCTCTAAAATTATCATATCCAACATAAAGCAGTCTCAAAAAGTTTTGTTATTTCTCTCTGGAGGAAGTGCATCACAAGTGTATCAAATTCTCGATCAATATTTTGATCCGGAATTGGATTATCATAATTTAGCAATCGCTATGGGTGATGAACGTTGGAATCAAAATCCTTTGCATGACAAAGCCAATTGGGCATTGATTGCCAGCGCTCCGATTTGGTCAATTTTGAAAAAGCAGGGTGCAGAAATTTTTTCGATTTTAACTGGAGCTACGCAGGAAAATGAAGCACTACGTTTTGCTGATTTTATTGAAAGAAAGCTCGCTAGTGCTTATAAAATAATTAGCTTGCAGGGAATTGGCAAGGATGGTCATACTGCTGGTATTATTCCCCATAAAGTAAAATTAGTTTTTGAACAGACTTATTTGGATGGGCATTTTACAGCAGCTCATAAATTTGGGACTGATTATGCCGAAAGAATTACGATTACTCCGGAATTATTCCCACACATTAGCGAAGTGCTTCTCTTTGCCGTTGGAGCAGATAAAAGTGATGTCCTGAAGCGTTTTGCGTTGTTAATGCAGGATGATAAAATGGCAGCCAGAAAAGATTTTTATCATTTGTTTCCAGCATTATATTTGGATCAGACGAAGTTGACAGTGTTTACCGATCAGAAATTAGCTTAAATATTAGTATTATCCATCATGAAAGGAGCAGATTTATTAGTTAAATGTCTAGAGAATGAAGGAGTGGAATATGTATTTGGTTATCCCGGCGAAGAAAATCTCGATTTACTCGAATCTTTAAGAACATCAAAAATCAAATTTATCCTGACTCGGCATGAACAAGCTGCTGGCTTTATGGCTGCGACATATGGCCGGCTCACCGGAAAGGCTGGTGTTTGTCTAACTACTCTTGGTCCGGGAGCGACAAATTTGGTTACTGCTGCTGCATATGCTTATCTGGGAGGAATGCCCATGGTAATGCTTACCGGACAAAAACCAATTCGGACTGAACGGCAAGCGCAATATCAAATCATTGACCTGGTAAATATATTTACACCGATAACAAAAATGGCGAAACAGGTAGTTTTTGCCAATCATATTGCTCCAATTGTGCATGAGGCATTTCAAATCGCCCAGGAAGAGCGACCGGGCTCGGTTTTAGTCGAGGTACCGAAAGATATTTTAATTGAAGAAAGTAATAATCCTCCTTTTATAACAAAGCGATTACGTAGACCAATTGCGGAGATAAAAGCAATTAATGCTGCAGTTACAATGATTGAAGAGGCACATACTCCTTTATTATTGATTGGTGCCGGAGCTAATCGTAAATTAACTTCTAAATCATTGCAGGATTTTATGGAATATACTGGCATTCCTTTTATCACGACTCCTATGGGAAAGGGAGTAATTGATGAACGTTCTAAGAAATTTTTAGGCACAACGGCAATTATTGATCATGATTTTGTTCATAAAATGATTGAAAAATCAGATTTAATTATCAATGTAGGATATGATATCAACGAAAAGCCACCTTTTTTCATGACTCGAGAAAAACAGGTATTACATGTTAATTTTTATGCTGCAAAAGTAAACAATGAATATTTTCCTCAAGTGGAAGTAATCGGCGATATTGCGAACGCAATTTGGCAAATTAAAGAAAAAATTACATTACAAAAATGGGATTTTACAAAGATAGAAAGTATTCAAAAGGCACAATATAATCAGTTGCAAACAGAAATTGATAATACATCCTTTCCTGTTATTCCACAACGTTTTGTAAGCTCAGTGAGAAAGATTTTACCTGAAGATGGAATATTGGCTTTAGATAATGGAATGTATAAACTTTGGTTTGCCCGCTATTTTAAGGCATATAGTGCCAATACGGTTTTATTGGATAACGCACTGGCCACAATGGGTGCCGGGCTTGCTAGTGGAATTGCTACGAAATTAGTTTACCCTAACCGAAAAGTGCTAGTAGTTACAGGCGATGGAGGTTTGTTAATGAATTCTCAGGAACTGGAAACTGCTGTGCGTTTAAACATTGATTTAGTAATTCTATTGCTGCGTGATGATGGTTTGGGAATGATTCGTTGGGAACAAAATATGAAAAAATTTCCGGCTTTCGGTTTAGATTTTGGTAATCCAGATTTTGTTGATTTAGCTAAATCATATGACGTGAAGGGATATCGTCCCAAAACAGTATTACAATTTGAGGAGATTCTTGATCATGCTATCAATACAAGTGGTGTTCATTTAATTGATTTAGAAATTGATTATCGACCAAATGATCAGATTTTTTTTAAAGAATTAATTGCCTTAACAAATAAATTATAATTTTACTGAAATTTAGAGATGGCGATTCAATCAAAAAATCCTTATTCCAATAAAATATTAGCTGATTTTCCTGAGGAAACCAGTGAAACAATATTTATGAAAATTACAAAGGCGAATAAAGCATTTTTATCATGGCGTTCTGTAAAACTTAGTGAGCGCATAGAAAAAATTCAGCAATTAGCTGAAGTATTACGTAAAAATCAGGAACAGTATGCCAGGATTATTGTAGCGGAAATGGGTAAGCCAATCACACAAGCAATGGCTGAAATCGAAAAGTGTGCTTGGGTTTGTGATTATTATGTGCAAAATGCACCCAAATTTATGACACCCGAAATTGTTAAAACTGAAGCAGTGGAGGCTAAAATGGTAATTGAGCCCTTAGGAGTTATTCTTGCAATTATGCCCTGGAATTTTCCTTTTTGGCAAGCTATTAGAATGATGGTTCCGACATTACTTGTCGGTAATACAGTAACCTTGAAACACGCTAGTAATGTACCTCAAGCTGCTCTTGCAATCGAATCTGCTTTTGTTGAAGCTGGATTTCCTGCTGGCGTATTGCAGACTTTATTAATTTCCTCAAAAAAAGTGGAAGCAGTGATTAACCACCCTTTAGTGCGGGCGATTTCTCTTACTGGTAGTGAAACTGCCGGAAAGATTGTGGCTGCTCAGGCTGGATCTCAGTTAAAAAAAACTTTAATGGAACTTGGTGGTAATGACCCATTTATTATTCTCGAGGATGCAGATGTTGATAAAGCAGCTAAAGTCGGCTGTAATATGCGGTTACATAATGCCGGTCAAATTTGTAATTCACCTAAACGGATGATTGTTGTCAAATCCAGATTAGAACAATTTACCAATGAATTATTACGGGAAATCAAGTTGAAACGTGTGGGCAATCCTGAAGAAAAGGAAACTGAAATTGGTCCGCTTGCTTCAGAAGAAGCAGTTGCTATTGTCGCCAAACAAGTGGAAGCTTCAGTGAAGCTTGGTGCGAAAATTCTCTTTGGCGGTAAGGTAGGTGATCGTAGTACGGTTTATTTACCGACAATTATTACTGGAGTTAAAAAAGGTATGCCTTGTTATGACGAAGAAGTTTTTGGTCCAGTTTGTGCAGTGATATCTGCCGAAGATAATGAAGATGCAATTAGAATTGCTAATGATAGTGAATTTGGATTATCAGCTTCACTTTGGACAAATAATTTAGAATTAGTTAATAAATATGTTTCAGAATTATATGTTGGATTAGTAGTTGTAAATGATAAAGCTTCATCTGATCCAAGACTTTCATTCGGAGGAGTAAAAAAATCCGGATATGGTCGTGAGTTATCACAATATGCTTTATATGAATTTGCAAACATCAAAGCAGTAGTAGTTAATTAATTTTTATTATTAATAAAATGTACAAAAAAGAAACACTTCTTCAAGAGATTTTAAAGCGTGATCCGCAACAGGCAGAATTTCTGCAGGCAGTAGAGGAATTTCTGGACTCAGTAATTGATTTTGTAAACAGCGATCAGCGCTATGAGAAAAATAAAATTCTGGAACGGATGCTTGAACCAGAGCGGATGATTACTTTTCGAGTTACTTGGGTGGATGATCAGGGTGAAATTCAAGTAAATCGTGGCTTTCGGGTTCAGTTTAATTCAGCGATCGGGCCATATAAAGGTGGTTTACGGTTTCATCCCAGTGTCAATTTAAGTATTTTGAAATTTTTGGGATTTGAGCAAACATTCAAGAATAGTCTTACCGGTTTGTCAATGGGAGGTGGTAAAGGGGGTAGTGATTTTGATCCTCATGGCAAATCAGATGGAGAAGTTATGCGATTTTGCCAGGCTTTTATGACTGAATTATATCGTCATATTGGATCAGATTGTGATATTCCTGCCGGCGATATCGGCGTAGGCGGTCGGGAAGTAGCATATATGTTTGGCATGTATAAAAAGTTAGTAAATGAGTTTACCGGTACATTTACTGGTAAAGGTATTAGTTTTGGCGGTAGTTTGATTCGCCCTGAAGCTACAGGTTATGGCTTAGTTTATTTTACAGAAGCAATACTTCATACTAAAGGAGATTCAATCAAAGGCAAAACAATATTAGTCTCAGGTGCGGGAAATGTAGCACAATATGCCGTAGAAAAAGCAATTTCCTTGGGAGCCAAAGTAGTAACTATGTCTGATTCCAGTGGGTATATTTTTGATCAATCCGGTATTAATTCAGAAAAGTTGGCGTATATCTTTGATATAAAAAATCGCTTGCGTGGTCGGATTAAAGAATACTTGAAAAAGTATCCGCAAGCTCAGTATTTTGAAGGACAAAAACCCTGGAAACAAAAGGCGGATATAGCTTTGCCATGTGCAACGCAGAATGAAATTGATGCAAAGGATGCCGCCGATTTAATTAAAAGTGGGATTTCAATTGTGGCAGAAGGAGCCAATATGCCTTCTACACTTGAAGCGATTAAACTATTTCATGAGGCAAAGATTCTTTTTTCTCCGGGAAAAGCATCGAATGCTGGAGGAGTGGCAGTATCAGGTTTAGAAATGAGCCAGAATTCACAGCGTCTTAGTTGGAATAGGGCAGATGTGGATGCCAAATTACAAAGTATTATGAAAAATATTCATCAGATTTGTCTTGAGAATGGTAAGGAAGAGGCATATATTAACTATGTAAAAGGAGCCAATATTGGTGGTTTTAAAAAAGTTGCAGCAGCAATGCTGGAACAGGGAATAGTGTAATTAATTTATAATTTTGCTACTTGATTTTACTAAAAGCTTTTTAAGTTGTTATTTTGTTAATCTTTTAATTTATTCTTTCTTCCCATGGCCAAACTGCAACTCAAGCTTTATCTTTTTCTCTTTGCCATTATTTTGCTGGTGGTAATTACCCTTGCTAGTTTTTTCTCAGGGATGTTTTATCAGAAGAGTCGTGTCGCTTCTACAACTGAAAAGGTCACAGCACAAACAATTGTCAACAAAATTTCCGATCAGGCCTTTTTGGTTACTAAAACAGTTTACCTTAACCAAAAAACTGATATCAAAGTCGATCAGGGATCAGATTGGAATAATTTTTGGTGGGGGCAGACAATTAATGCTGAAGCATTAATCAGAGCAGATGTCGGGGTAGATTATGCGCAAATCAAAGCGGAAAATATCAAAATTGATCACCTCAATAAAACTGTAAAAATTATTGTTCCTGATGCAAAGATTTTAGATATCAATCCCACTGGTGATATTCAAGTAACTTCGAAAAGTGGCATTTTGAAACTTTTACTGGCTAATGATCCTAGTGCTGACCGCAATCAAGCTGCTAAAGAACTGACTAATCAGGCTGCTGTGGCAATTGAAAAAGATCCGCAAATTTTTCAGGAAGCGCAAAAATCCAGTAATGAAGTGTTAAAATTACTGGTTTCAGAATTTGGGTATGATGTGATTATTGAATCTGGTACTAACTAATGAGTTTTTAAATAATTAAGCCAATTTAATTTTAACCATTTTCTACTAATCCGGTAATATTCGCCAAGACCGCGTTTTATCAACTCTTTTCTGATGATTCCGCCTTTATGGGGATGATTAAATTGCTGTTGGAGAGGCGAATTAAAGCCATGGGCATAGTGGCACATCTCATGGGCGATGGTGGCAATTACCACTTCTTCTGGGATATTATCATCTTCAAAATAACGGGTAATATTAATCTGGGAAATGCGCTGATCATCTGCCACGTGGGTGGCCACTTTTCTTTTTACCGGGTCTTCAGCCCATTTGATACAGCCTAATTGTCGTTTCGCTCGTTTACCAAATTTAATGACCACATGATTTTTGCGCGGGATGTCGACAAAATGGTTTTCCCATAATTCAAACATTATTTCAGTGAGCCAGTGATTGTCTCTTTTCATTTTTGCAAATTTTTTATGCTTACTTTAAGATTAAATTTAGAGTCATTTTATCAAGAATTCTTGAACTTATGGAATATCTTAGCAGAAGAAGACAACTAAAGAGAATAGTGAGCTGGAAAATCAGTCTACGCTCGATAATCAGCTGGAAGGCAATATCCAAATTTGTAACTTTGGTATTAATTGCAATTATTATTGCCCCGTTGACTGTATTTCTTACAATTAAACATGAATATCAACCGCAAATTTATTATAATCTCAAGGACGTGCCAACTGAGAAGGTTGCAATTGTTTTTGGAGCAGGTTTAGCTGAATCTGGGACAATGCCGAGTGATATTTTGAAAGATCGTGTCGCTGCTGCAGTGGATTTATACAATGCTGGTAAAGTAAAAAAAATATTAATGACTGGTGATAACCAAACTCCGACACATGATGAGCCAAAAATTATGGTTGATTATGCAAAAAGTTTAGGTGTCCGTGAATTCGATTTGATTTCTGATATGTATGGTGTGCGTACTTATGACAGCTGCTACCGTGCTAGAGCAATCTACAATATCGATGAAGCGATTCTGATTACTCAGTCATTTCATTTACCGCGTGCCTTATATTTTTGTTCGTCCTTTGGTATCAAAGTAATTGGTTACAGTGCTGATCGTAATGTGTATCAGGATATTAATTATCTGAATTTCCGAGAGTTTTTCGCCACCATTTACGCCTTCTGGAATGTCGCCGTATTGGCGCCTCCGGTGTATTTGGGCGATAAGGGGTAGGGGCGTCCATACACCATTCGCTCTTACTGCAATACACCACAGATCCGTACTACGTTTTAATTTAAATATATGATAGAATTATCATCGCAAGGATTTAGTGAAATTGCGCCTTTAGCTCAACTGGATAGAGCATCGGTCTTCGGAACCGAGGGTTGGGGGTTCGAATCCCTTAGGGCGCAGTTCTTTCAATTTATTTTAAAAATCAAAAGAGCCTTAGTACCATAAAGGTACAGGACTCAAGAAAATTTGATTTTTCATATATAGATTTAGTTTAAAAATTAAAATTTTCTATGAGTCAGTAGCTCAATGGTAGAGCAGTGGACTCTTAATCCATTGGTTGCGGGTTCAAATCCCGCCTGACTCACCAGAAAATCCGTAACTGTTTTTTGTTTTCTTTGCCTAACTAATTCCCGTTTGCTAGAATTAATCTTTAGTTAATATCTGAAATGATTACTCAAATTTTTATCGTCGGTTCTAGCAATGTTTACGGAGTAGGAGCAGAGCAGGCAGGTTGGGCTGACTTGCTTAAACAGAAATTGCATAAGAAAATGTATTCGGAGAATGGTTTGGGTGAAAAGTTCGAAATATATAATTTGGGAAAATCAGGAGCAACAATTGATTTCGTAAAAAATGAGTACCCGAAGCAGTTACATCAGTATTATCGGGGTGGTGATTTAATTACTATTGTTTCTGTTGGTGGTAATAATTCCAAAGCTATTGGTCGTCCAGATAACTTTGTTTCGACGCTTGAAAAATACGAGACAGAAATGATTGAATTACTGGATCAGCTTAAAAAATTAAGTACACATGTTATTGTTGTGGGGAGTGGATATTTCGATGAGTCTAAGACAAACCCAATTTTTAACCCAGATATTGGAGGCAACTCATATTTCCAGAACTCTCGCAAAAAAAAGTTCGAAGCAAAATTACGGGAATTGGCAGAACAAAGAGGAATCACTTTTGTTGAAATTTCAGTAAGCGAAGAGGAATGGAAGGCTAAATACCTTTTTCGAGATGGCTTGCATCCGAATCAACAAGGCCATCAACTAATTTCTGATTTAGTTTATTCAAAGCTACAAAAAATTATTAGAGAATTTTAGCAAATAGTGAATAGCATATAGTGCAAGGAAGGCTTGTAAATAGCTATGTTTCAAAAGAAATTCAGTGAAAGTTTTCAAAATAGGCATCAATTACTTTTTTCATTTTAAGACCAACTTCTTCAAAGATTTTTAGTGTTTGCTCATAAGCTCCTTCGCCACCAACAAAATCCCACAAGTCCTTTGCAACTTTCAGTTCATCTTTTACATCTATTATTCCTTTCAGTGTCCATCTTTGGTAAGGTTGTGGCTCGTAAGGATTATATGGTATTCCAAGGAGCGAATGATATGTTTTGGTATTATCCGCTAATAAAGCAGTAGCTTTCCACTCAAGGAGATTTCTTTTTAATCCTTTAAATTCTCCGGAATTACCTTTTGCTGTCTTTACATCAATTAAATAGACGTTACCATCAGTAGATTCTAAATAAATATCAACCTTAGTTAATCGCCGTTTAATATTTGTAGTAGAGATGCTATTTTTAAGCAATTCATATTCATTTTCTGCATTTGGAGATTGTTCTGTTGTTTCCAGATTTGTCATAATTTTATCAATTATCTGCATTGAAGACTCAGAAATTTGAGTCCCAATGACGTGTTGTCTTTTCACGATTTTGAAATTTTCTTGACCAATTTCAAAAATTATATTTTCGAAAATGCTCATTCCAAGGGTTGTATTGATCGATTGAATAAAAGAGAACAAAGCCATTCTATCTTTTCCTAATAAAGCCCAATGAAAAGGCATGTTGTTTGATTCTGGTTTGTATCTCTGGAGTTTGGAAGCCAAAGCATCTTTTAATATATTTTGAACTACTAGCTCTGTTTTTTTTGAATATATAATTTATAAATGATTAAAAATTGATTTGGTTACTTCTTTTACAATATTTACAGCAACTGCATTTCCTAATAATTGCATGACAGTTCTATCTGGTACAGAAAACTTGTAAGTTTGAGGAAATCCCTGAATTCTAAGTGCTTCTTTTACAGTAATTGGACGGAATTTTTTTTTCTTATATATTTGATTTATAAAAAATATTTTTTTATTTTTAATATTTTCAGGTATCGGAATAGTAGCAATATAGTCTTTAGATCCTGTTCTTGTTAGTGTTGAAAATACATGTGAATTTGGAAAAAAAACTCGATATATATCATTTATTCCTGCAGAGTTCTTAGAATTTACAAAATCATATTTATCTTCAATTTGTCTTAAAATTCTTTTAGTAACTAAACTATCAAGCTCTGATTGGTATATATTTCCTATAATGTCCTTTAAATCATTAATAGATAATGGATTACCATCTCTTTCCCCATATTTTGACTTTCTTCTATTCTTGAGGATTGCCATACATATTTCCTTTTCTTCAGAAGTAGTATCAGTCAAATCCCAAGAATGAATTGTGCTTGAGCCGTTTCTAGTGTCACAGAATGTATAGAATTTTCCGGCGTTATGAATATACGAAAGGTTAAAGCTATTCATGTCATCTACTGGATTTAGTTTCTCGACCATTTTAACTATATTTCCATCTAGTGCTGAAGACAGATTTGGTAGAGTAGGATATTTCTTTGGGAATTCGAAACTATTCACGTTTAAGTCTTTTCTAAAACCAACAATGAAAATTCTTTCTCTGTTTTGAGGAAGGCCAAAATCAAATGCATTTAGAACTTTCCAATTGACATCATAACCGATCTTGCTAAGTTCCTGAATTATTAAGTTTAAGCTCTCTCTATTTCGAGGGTCAGCTAGACCTTTTACATTTTCATAGATAAAAACTTTTGGTTTGCCAATTGCTGTGAGCCGTATTGTATCAAACCATAGTTTCCCTCTCGGATCATCAAACCCTTTCTTTTTACCTGCAACTGACCAGGATTGGCAAGGTACTCCACCAGTATAAATGTCACCGTATGGGATAGACGTTAAACTAGTAATATCGCCTAGCTCAATTTCTTTTTCAGTATGAAAATTCATCTTATAGGTATCAATGGCAGGTTGAAATACTTCAGAAAAGCCTATGGCTTTTCCTCCAAGTGAATTTAAAGCGATTCGAAATCCACCTATGCCCGAAAACAAGTCTACAAATGTAAATGGAGGTATTTTTTTTGTTTTTTTTATTTTCTTCTCAAAAAGAGAAATTTGATTCATAATTTCAAATTGATTTAGATATTTATCATAACACTAAATTGTGCTCCAATAAAATTTATCAATTTTGAAATAATGGTTCGAATTTAATGTGTATTACACCAAGATTTTATTTAATAAACCCAATTATTAAAATTTAGTTTATAATTCCAATACTTTCAATCATTTTAAGCGCTTCATTAATCTGAGTAGTGTCAGATGTGTTATATAAAAATGTAAAAGTACCGGAATAACTACTGGTTGTAAAACATCCCTGCATTGCGTTTAACCATTGACCTTCCGGTAGCTTTTTCCCGACATAATTTTTGTCAGTAGATTGGCTAGTATAATATCCGGTGATTTTACTTCCTGAAAATGAATTTATAGTTAAATCCTTTTCTACAGCATCGGATAATAAGCTTTCTTTACTTTTGTTTATCGAACTTTTTAAACCTTCATCAGTTGCTTCATATGGAATGATTGAGATTAAGATAGTAAACTGATTCTTACTATTTTGAATTTTAAAAGTTGCTGGTTTTTGTAAATCTTTGGAAAATTTCCAGTTATCTGCAACTTGAATGTAGAAATCTTTTATTGGAAACAGATTCTGGTCATCAGTAATACTCATTAATGTTTTTGCAGTCTCAACTGCTTCTCCAGAGGTATTAGCGTTAGTTTTGGAAGTATTGGTTGATTTTAAACCACAGCCAGAAAGAAAAAATATGGTGAAACAAAAAACAAAAAGTGTAATACTTAATTTTTTCATTTTTTAAAAATTTAAAAAAATATAATATATTAATTTTATACTAAAAAATCTGGAAATAGCAAAACAAATGAATTCAGTTGCAAGATAGTTCAGTATTGGCCATTAGTAATAATGCAGATTTGTATTTCTTAAAATTTATTCCTTTCCAATCAGCTTATTTAAAATTTTATCAATCTGGATTTGCTACAATATGTTAACATTTGAATCAGACTCTTTTTATCTCTAAACTTCAAAATATGACAAAGAAAAAATGGATTATTATAATCGGTATAATTACAGTTATTTTGTTAATTTGTCTCTGCAGCGGGATAATTTCAATGCTGATTTTAAGGAATAAAATTGAGAAGAAGCAAATTGATTCTACTAAATCAAATGAGGATGCGATAAAAACTGAAGATTATGATCGCTTTTATGAAATTTTTTATCGTTATCCTTATGGATATAAGTTGCAGAAGGATGCAAATACTAGTACTTATGTGAGTTCAAACTTTGGCTTTTCCTTTGATTACCCTCAGAATTTCAGTGTCGCTGCTCCTTATGTCAATCAGATTTCCGTGCAGGACGGGACACTGACTTACAATGCTACAGATAACTCTATCTCATCCAGAGGGATGAATAATCGGGTTAAATTCAGTTATTTTTGGAATGATGAATTTCGGGCGATGAGTTTGGATGATTTGATATTATATTTGCAAAAGCAAGCAGTGGCAGGAGATGAATTTGCGATGCGTAATTGGAAAGCAGAGTTAACTAATTCCTCTGAAAAAACAATTAATGGCAATACATATACCGTAAAAGAATATGATGACAAAATTGCTGACTACACAGTAAATAAATATGTAGATTATTACCAGAAAAGTGACAAAGGATTTGTTGTGATTTCGTATCAATATTTCCCAGCAAAAAAGTCTGTTGATCTGGAAAAGTTTATTACAAGTGTAGTTTTACCAGATATCACTGGGGCAGACTTTATCGCTAAGATTGGTCAAAGCAAATATGAAAATGCTTTCGATATCCAGGCGAATGATTTGACGAAACGGGTTCCCTTGTTGACAGCAGCCGATCTTACTGATGAAATATTACAGCAACCTTTTGATAAGGCAGATAAATATCAAAATATTGTCAAGGATTTTGCTAGTTTAGATGATCCACGTCGTAAATACTTGAAGCTAATTCAAATAAATGCAATTTTCAAAGCTAAAACAGATGATGCCAAGTACTTTGTCGGTAATTCTGCTAGTTTTGAAATTTATGACTTCCGTTTAATTGATAAAAAGGATAATTTTCATCCCACTCAGCGTCTTTATACCTTAACGATCACTGGTACGTTCAAAGGTGAGCTTAAAAATTTAAATGATATTCTTGTTTACCTGGACGGCAAACAGGTGCCAGAGAGTGATTTTGCCTCAAAACAAATTGATTATAATGACTCATATTTCAAATTGGTCATCAACAAAGGCCTCACAGCGACCACCACCTTCAATTCAGCTAAGCTCGTCGCCACTGACTTTGCTGATCAAGAATCCGGAAATTGTGAAATTAAAAAAATTGATAATAAGTTCTATCCTAATTGATGGATTTGTAGAAGAATTTCAGCAATAGCAAGTAGCAATAGTGCGAGTAGTTAGGTGCAAATAAAGGTATTACTCTCTATTGCTTTTGCTCAAACTATCGCTTTCTCCATCACCACCGTACATATTGGCTTTGCTGGAATAACTAAAACGGTTGGTTCAGTGGCAGTTGCTTGCAGTTGTTGCAATTGAGATAGTGCTTCAGCTTGTTTAGCTTTCATTCCTTCGATAAATTCACTTACTGAAGCAATATCTGTCGGTAGTTGAGTGTGTTGTGAATCCGGCCGAATAATTTTATAATCTTCTTTCAGTCTCCGCAGAATTTCTTCAGGATCATTAATTGCTGCAATATCGGAAAATAATGTTGCTAATTGAGTTGCATCGGAATTCGGAAAATGAAATTCATGTCGCCATTTTTCCCAAAATGGTTGTTCTGCAAAGGTAGCAAGCTCTGCTGCGGTTTCAACTCTTATTCTAGATTCTTCTAAATTTATACAATTGGTATTTTGGGGGTGAAGTAAAACGGTTTCAGGGGAAATTATCTTTAAATTATTTGAGGTCAAAATATTGGTAAGGTGACCAAAATTGGCTATATCAGCCCAAGCTAAGGCTGACGCTCCTTGAATATAACGTTTATAAAGCGAATTTAAATTCACATCGTCTTTGAATTGTTTAAAAAAATCTGGGTCAGATAGGGTATCCAGAAGTTCGCAAAGTACCATTTCAGCTAATCCTTTTCCTCTCATGTCTAGTGCTGTAGCAGCAGAATGTAAACAAACGACATTATGTGTCTCTTGTATTTCAGATTGAACTAGTGGATCATGCACTGGTAACCAAGCTGCTCCAACCGACACTAATTTTTGGTTATCATCATAAAGTAAGGTTAAAAGATTTACTGCTTGACCTTGGTTCGTTGCCCATTGTTTTACTCGATTTGGATCTCTTTGTCCATAGGCTGTCGCTAATAATTGCATAAAATCATCAAATTCTTGTGCATTTGCAAATCGATTGGGAGTTAAAGTATGGGCAGAATATTGACGACCATCTGGGGTAGTAAGAAGAGCTTGTCTTCGATAATCTCCTTCAATTTGTGCTCTTGCAAGCTCCGCGAACATTTCATTTTTTTAATTATTTTTGTAAAAAGAATCACTGCTGTCCGCTAAAAGTTTCACTTTAATCCCGAAATAAATCGAGCTGTA
>JBAXHO010000001.1:0-88839 GCA_037138855.1 bacterium | reverse complement strand
TACATCACTATTACCTTTTCAGCGAAATTAGCAACGCGAAATTACCATTATCCCCTCTTCTTTGTCTCCTATTTGTGTTCCTTGATTTTGTAAACCTGAAAATTCACTAGCAATCTGCGTTGCAACATGTAAATATTCTACCTGGGGATTTAAATTTGGAACTAATTCTGGAAGCTTTAATCTTTTTTCCGATGCTATAGCGAAGAGCATCTTTAATGGTAGAGTACTTAGATCTTCTTGTCCCATCATCTGAAATAAATAAAAAATTACGCAAGCAGCAGCCCACTCACCACTACCCCGGCTGTTTCTGTGCGTAGAATCGGAAGATTGAGATGAGCAATTGTAAATCCAGCTTTTTGGGCCTGACGTAATTCTTCTGGAGAAAAGCCACCTTCCGGACCGATCAAAACTAAAACAGTTTGTGAATCCCGCTCAATTTTTGGTAAAAGCGTTTTTAAATCAACTGTTTCATCAGCACGGGAATGTAATAAAATTTTCCAATCAGCTGATTTTTCCAAAACTTCAGAAAAATGAGTCGGACCAATAATTTCCGGCACATTACTCCGTTCACTTTGTTTACTGGCTTCGATGGCTACTCTTTCCAGACGCTCCATTTTATCTGGAGAATAACGATCCGCCTTAGCTATTGAAAAATCTGATTCAAAAATAATAAATTGCTCTACACCCACTTCTGTATTCATCCGGATAATCTCATCAAGTTTCCCAGCTCGTGGCAAAGCTTGAGCCAGAATAAATTTCACGTCTTGATTCGCCTTTTCAATTTTACTGGAAACAATTTTACCATTGACTTCCAATTTCATTACTTTTTTTAATTCTGCCAAATGAATATTGCCCTTACCATCAAATAATTCAATCTGATCGCCGACATGAAGACGTAAAACATTACGAATATAACGAATTGTCTTTGCCTCATTGAAAACAAAATAACTACCAGAGACATTTTTTTCAGTGACAAAGAAGCGTTTCATAAAAGTTGTGTGAATATGAGGAATTATAGCATGAAAAAGAAATGCAATTTGAAATTTGCAAATTGCAATTTGGAAAACAAAACGGTGATCGGATAATTGTAATGAAATATAAATTTTTGCATCTTACCAGAATAAATTTAGATTTAATCTTGGGTATTATTTTTTTTCATTATATAATTTAACAATTCAATCACATTTATAAATGACTATCTCACAACAACTCAAATACGTCTTCTTCGATCTGGACGGGACGCTGACACCAAGGCCCTCGTGGGAGCAGATTACTGAACTGCTTGGTGGTGATCCAGAGAAACATCTGGAAATTTTTCATGATTACATTGCCGGGAAATACAATACCGCTGATGCGACAGTCGAGATCATGAAATTATTTACAACAAATGGTCCGGTGACTAAAGCAAAATTGCAGGAAATTTCCAAAATGATTCCCTTCCGCCCAGATGCCGTGGAAATTTGCCAGTATCTCGCTAAAAAGTATACTCTCGGCCTCGCCACCAGCAGTCTCGATCTCTATGCCCAGAGCAAAGCTCAAGAACTCGGAATTACTGAAATTTTTGTCGATGTCACGACTGACTGGAATGAAAAAAATGAAATGATAACTTTTCACTACAGCAAAGACTGGAATAACTGGAAGATCAAACGTTTGGAAAAATTTCTCCAGGAAAAAAATCTCAGTAAAGAGGAAATTGCTTTTGTCGGTGATGGTCATAATGATGTTGCAATTTTCAAAGCCCTACCCTACACTTTTGCGATTGCCACTGCCGATAATTCAGACATTATTCATGAAGCTAAAGTACAAATCAAATCTTTATCTGAACTCAAAAATTATCTCTAACAAAATGAAGAATTTATGGAAAAATTGCAAGCAATTACTTCGCCCTTCACGGGAGACTGAAGATAGCTGGTTTTATAGCGAACCGGGTAAATTTTTACGATTCTTTCATATTTATGTCAAGGGCGATGCACCAGTGATTCTGCCTTTAATTGGTTTAATGCTGCTAACAGCAATTCTTTCCTGGCGCTTTGCCATTCTGGAATGGGGCATATTTCTCTCACTACGCGGTTTTGGTGAAATGATTTACTGGTTATTACAACAATTTGGACCCAAAAGTTATCGCCCTGGTACTTCTTTAAAAAATCTCTCCAATAATTCAATCTATATTCTTTATCAACTCTCTGGCCTTCGCAATGCCTTCTATGGCTTGATAATTATCTGCTTCACCCTGATTTATTTGTATTAAAAACGGTAAGCGGTGACTTTTTTTACATATTGAATTCCTCCCTATTTCTCTTTACAATTAAATTTCAGCAATGTGAATTTTTATATGATCGATAACACTAAAAAGGTTTTCCCTTTAAAACTACCACAAGTGGTAAAGCCAATATCCATGGTACATTCGCTGTTGCGAGAGATTTCCGAAAGCAGCAAAATGAAAATGGTCATCAAAGCGAGCTCCACTACTGCCATTGTATCCATTATGTTACTTGTATCAAGTGTAATCTTCTGGAGGACACCGGCAGCACCGGAGGAGACAAACCCTATTCAATTACCGGAAACTGGAAACGATATCCAAACTATTAATTACCTTGCACCTGATCTGGGAGTAATATTTCAGGTACCCCAAACTGCCGGATTTCAAATTGAATATCAGGATCAAGTAGTTACTTTCAATGCTCTACATAATACAAATGTCTATGCCAGCTTACAGAAAATTAACTCCAGTGATCTTGGTTCGATCTTGCCCACTTATCGCGACAATTTTCAGACAATCTGGAGCAATGTAGAATATCTCCAGAGCACCAAAAGTACTGATAGCCTGCCAATATATGAATTTAGCTATATTAATAAAATCAGTTTTGTGCCCGGGTATGAACAACCAATGAAAAAAGTCCTAATGTTCAAAAAAATTGACCAAACATTTTTTCAACTGGAAATAACATTTAATAATGGCTATTCACATTTCGAGCAAGATATTGATACGTTTATTTCAATTAGTAATTCCCTTGCTAAGCTTCCAGAGAGTGGGCTTACTGGGACATTAAAAATGATTAATTTTACTGATTTAAGTATCAGTTATGATCCAAACGTTTGGCAATTAAAGCAATCCAGTCAAAATAACTATTTATTAAATAAGGCAAATACTTATTTAAGTAATAAAAAACAAACATTCAATATTAGTTCTCAACCAATTTCAGATGAATTTTCAGAAACTACTCTCAATCAAAAATTAACAGAGGCTACCGATTTACAAGTTGCCAATAATAAATTTTATAAAATAAAAATTCCAAGTGCTGAAGCAACTATTGCTGAACGAAAATTTATTTTTACTGAACTTTACGATAGTATCAATTTCACATATTTAAGAATTTATTTAGGGATAAATTCAGATAAATCCGCAATAATTGAAATTAACAGCATTTTTCAAAAAGATGGATCAGCGCCTTTACTGCAACTGTTATCAGAAATCAAACAAAATATTCAACCGCAGGATTTAGCAACTACTTCCCAAAATACTTTTCAGATCGTTCCCCAGCTTGTCATCCCAAATGCTTCAGTAGTAGAGCTTTACAGCAGGCATTGCTTTGATTTAGCCATTGAAAATAATCCAGACATTTATAAGCTTTGTAGTGTCTCTTGGGGAAATGGATTTTTTATTAATAATAATGGCTATTTACTTACCAATGCGCAATTAAGTGCACCAAATGAATTAGATTTAATTATCGATAGTATTTATTCCGGATTTGATCAAAACAATTTGCAAGATTATCTGACAGAACTTTCTATCAAACAACTCCGTAATCAATTTGGCAATTCCGCAAAATTCGAAAATTTAAGCAGCATTGAATTCAACCGCCTCACCAGAGACCTGGCTATTACATATATAATTAATGGCTTCACCAAAGGACAAATTACAATATCAAATCTTCAATCGAATACATTTGTTCAAAATAACGCCATTTTTCAGATTGATCAAACCGATTTATCTTTACAAAATCCTGAAGCTCAACTCCCGTTTCAACTGGTAGCTGCAAATAAAATTGGATCATCTTATGAATTACAACTAGGCAGCGAAGCAGATGATAAACGTTATTATCAAAGCGCAGATTTGGCTCTGCTTAAGCCACTCAGCGATAATATTGATAATTATGCGTTTATTCCCATACCAATTGAACAAGCAAATATCACTGAAAATGCAAGCCTGATTACAGCTATTAACTATGACAGTTCTGAAGAAATCACAATTCAAACCTCAGCCAACCTAATTTCCGGCACAATTAAAACTATTGAAAAAAATCCTGCTGCTACTTATGATTTAATACTTTGGAATAGTGAAAATCCCAATATTGTTAACGGAAGCCCTTTAATTGATGATTCCGGAAATTTACTGGGAATTGCTACCACTATACAAAATACTCAGCTGGGAAATGACTCTAATGCGGCCATTACCAATGCAGATATTGTTGCTATGCTTGAAAAAAATGGCATTTCAACATCATCTACAATTATGAATTCACTTTTAAAAGATGCTGTCACTGCCTATAAAAAAGGTTATTTTTCCAAATCAATTAAAATACTAGATCAAGCAGGCAAAAATAATCCTTTGCTTGAACGCAAAATGGCTACGCTACGCCTTCAAGCCATTGAAGAAGTAAATGCTGGCAGAGACCATACCCCGATTCTTTCATTGAATTTTTTTAATCTTTATCAAACAAACCTTTTTATCATCATTTTCGCCAGTATTGCCCTTATTATCTGCATCATTTCAATAATCTCAGTAATTCCAGCTGCCCGTCGACATTTAAATCTTCGCAACTTAAAACTCAAACATTTACACCGCCCCCACCCGATTATCGTCCAAACCCAAATGATCGGCACACCCTTGTAAATAGTAGCTAGTAGCTAGTATCTTGTGTTAAATAATAAATATGTGATTTTTTAATTTCCGATTTCCGTTCACCACTCACCGTTTCCATCTTTCTGCTATAATAAATAAATTAACATTTTATAATTGCAATTTATGCCGATAAATATCATTCTTCCACTCAAACCTGAAGGTAGTAAAGATGATCAAAGTACTACAGGAAAGCTGATAAATAACATTACTTTTTTCGGTGATTCGGCAATTGTTAGCGATAACCCAATTTATCAATCAGTCTGGAATGCAGCAAAGTTACTTGCTGAAAATGGTTTTACCATCGTCGATGGCGGTGGACCGGGTATCATGAAAGCAGCGACCGATGGCGCTGAATCTGTAGGCGGGCATACTGTTGCCATTTATTGGCAACCGAAATTAGCTTCAATTTTCGAAGGTAAAAATTTAGCAAATGTTACTGATGAATCAGAAACTTGCTCCAACTATATGATGCGGACTTTAGGTTTAATAGAAAAAGGAGATGCTTATGTTGTCTGCAAAGGTGGAACTGGTACAATTTCCGAGTTTGGTATGGTCTGGGCACTTGCCAAGCTCTACTATGGCTGTCATAAGCCAGTGATTCTTTTTGGCGAATTCTGGGATGATATTATTACTGCTTTTCAGAAAGATATGTTAATTGATGAAATGGAATTAGGTGTCTTGTATCAGGCTAATGCCCCGGAAGACATTCTACGAATTATTGAGGAGCACGAACAAAAAATCCAACATTGTAAAGATAAACAAGTTGAAGGTGATGAAGCAGCATTCTTGATCTCCGGCAATCACCGCGGTGCTGTCATCAAAGCATATAACTCTATTGCCCAGTCATATCATGACGAGCATGCAGGCAAATTGATTGCCCAGGATCAGCTGGATGAATTTATGAAACTAGTAAACCCCCCAGCTCATGTCTTAGACATTGGTTGTGGTGCCGGATTTGACACCAGATATCTTGCTCAAAAATACACTGTCAAAGGAGTGGAGATTTCGAAAAAATTTTATGAAATCGCCAAATATGAGAATCCTGATCTCGATATCGTTTTGGCCGACATCGTCACTCATGAACTAGAAACTAATACCTACAAAGGCATCTGGGCAAGAAATTCATTGCATCACTTAAATGATGAGGCGCTAAAAATCGTTTTCCCTAAAATCGCTGCTGCTCTTGTCGAAGGTGGTATTTTCTATATCATCGTCCGCGAAGGCGAAGGTGAAATTTATGAAGAAGATAGCCATTATTACAAAACCGTACGTAATTTCTTTCATCTTTTTACCAAAGAAGAATTGATCGAACGTACTGCTCAAGTAGGTCTAGAAATGATCCGAGTCGACAATATCACCAGAAGTCATAACTGGCTGAATGGAGTATTTAGAAAGAAGTAGGTAGAAGATTAATGCAATTTGGAATTTGCAAATTGAAATTTGAAGAAAATAGTAAAAAGTTAGAAGTTATTAGATAATAGCTCCAGCCATAAGCTGGTAAGCCTTTGGCTTAAAAAGATATGAATTTAAGAATCTAGGAATCAATAAAGCGAAGCTCGTCCTGAAATAAGTTCAGGATCGAATCTCAACTTCAACTACTTACTGCTTTTTTAATCTTTTTTCCTGAACATATTTCAGGATTAATTTGTTAACCCGTTAATCTATTAATTTATTAATATTTTCATTTCAATTGCTAACTGTCCAAAGATTTTTGGACACTACGAACGTTTTAGTCTACTTTATACTTGATACTTGATACTTTTTAAATCATGAACACAATACTTTTCAGCATCTTATCTGGTCTTAGCGGTATGTTTGGCTGGGGTGTGGCTGATTTTTTGCCAATAAAGTTACCAAGGACATCGGCTATCGAAAAACTTTTTTCTATTCTCAGCTAGTGAGTCTCTTGATAATATTTCTTTGTTGCTTAAGCTTTGGAATCACTTTTAAGCTGACGATTCTAGCTTTTATATTAGCTATCCTTGTTGGTTTTCTTTATCTAATTGGATATTTATTTTATTATCGGGCCTTTGAAATTGGCAACTTATCAAGTGTATCATCAATAATTGCTATCAATTCAGTATTTACTGCGATCATTTCCTATTTCTTCTTTGGCAGCCGTCTAAGTTTTCATCAATATTGCGGTGTAGCACTTGTGGCAATTGCAACAATTATAATTATCATTGACATCAAAGACCTTCAAAACATGAACTTTAAATTAGTTAAAGGGCTCAAAGAAGTACTCTTAGCTTCAATCATTTTTGGTTGTCTTACCTGGCCAATTACTATATATCTCACTGCAAGATTTGATTGGCTTTTCATCAATCTAATTATTAAAGCCAGTGCAATCGCTTTCGCTGTAATTATTTTCAAATTTTTCCAATTTCCACTCAAATTAAAACAGCATTCACCTAAAAAATTACTCCCACTGATTTTTATCGGAATTCTGGATATTATTGCCCTACTTAGCGTAAACTATGGTCTGATCAAAGGTAATCCTATAATTGTAGCTCCACTCGGCAACTCAGTTGCTTTAATTACCGTAATCCTAGCTGTAATCTTTCTCAAAGAAAAAATTCCCCTATACAAATGGATTGCTATTGGAGGAACAGCAATCGGAATTATTTTAATTAGCATTTAGTGCTAATTCAGAATTTTCAATTTCTTGATTTTTACGAGCTTCGCGAGGTGCAAACATGTTTGCACCTTACCATTTTTCTACTTGCTACTTGCTACTTTCCATTTCTGCCATACCAGATCAAAATACTTACTATTCAAAAACCAGTAGGTCACCCAGGCTACCAAAATGCCGGCGATCGAGTCAATAATATAATGCTCAGCACCGTACCAGGTAGCAAACATAATCATTATGGGCACGATCATAAGTGGCAAAGCTTTTTTACCAAAAGCTTTATAAAGAAATAAACTCGCAAAAAATGGCCAGGCAGCATGATGGGATGGAAAAGCTGCAAACTTATTATCACCGTAACCGGAAATAATACTCATACCGCTTGTTTTGAAGTAGGAAGTAGTCCAAAAGAGTCGCGGAACAAAAGTAATCAGGCCTTGCTGCGCTGCATACCAGGGCGGTGCAGTCGGAAAAAATAAATATAAAATTGTATCAAAAATTGAAAATCCTACCAAACCATACATGTATTTGAAAAATAACTGTCGATTTTTCTTCCAGATCATAAATCCAGCACCTATCCAGTACCAAAAAAACAAAGTATAAAAGAGCATCAAAACATAATCATACCAAGGTACAATACTTAGATCCGGGCGTAATGTCTGTTGTAATATTACTGTCGGAATATCATTCAAAAAGAAAAATAAATTCCGCTCCCAGGTAATTAGAGGCTGCACTATTGGCTCTGCCTGCCAAAGTTTATTGCTAATAGTATAAGCTGATCCACGAAATGCCTGATAAAAATAAAAAAGTAAAATCGGCAAAAACCAATCTTTAATAAATCTTTTAGAAGAACCAGTGACATATGCTGCTAGTAACATAGTCAATACAATGAAATCAAAATTGAATCTAATTTTAAACATATTCAAAACTAAAATTCCACAAATCACTCCGATAATTACCCAGTTTTTGGGAGAAATTTTTCGAATCAGCTTTTTCATCGCAGCAGCATAATAATAATAATCAGTAAAACAACATAAAGACCAATAATAAAAATACTGTTTACTTTTGCATGATTTTCATTCATCTTCAAATTCGGATTGATATTTACTGACCTTCTTGCTTTCTTTTCAGGCTTCTTCACTTGTGACACAAAAACATCCATTTTATCACGTTCAGCCAATCTTCGCTCTGCATCATAACGAAATCTCCGGCTTTTATTGGATAAAACTTTATAGGCATTTACAATCTCAGAAAATCTTTGATCTTGTGAACTTCCCTTTACTTTATCAGGATGAAATTTTTTCGCGAGAGCACGAAATGCAGATTTAATTTCTGCTTCAGTAGCCTGTGGATGTAGGCCTAATATTTTATAAAAATTATTTATTGGCATGAAATCTATTATAGAGCAGTCCAAACGGAATCACCAGAGGAAATCGTAGCTGGTAGCTGGAGAAAAAGTATAAAATGTAGTCTGTAGGTAGTAGACTGTAGGCTGGAAAAAAGCTAAAAGGTAAAAGTTAGGAATCTAAGAATCGAATTGCGTCCTGAAACAAGTTCAGGATCGAAACTCGAATCTCCTTGTCTACTAGATACTAGATACCAGCTACTAGAAATTTTTTACTTGATACTTGCTACTTGCTACTTTTCTATTCAAACTTCGGCAAATAGTCGATTTTATAACGTTCTACACATTCAGCGATAATTTTCACTGCTTCATTAGCATCGAAAAAACCAAGAGTTTTGCAAGTTCCAGGTTTCTTCAAGTCTTTGTAATGCTCCCAATAGTAAGTAGTTTCTTTTTGAAAATGTTCACCTAAATCTGTAAAAGACTGAATATGATCCTGTCTTTTATCAGCAGCCAAAACTGCAATCACTTTATCATCGATTTCACCACCATCTTCAAATTTCATAATACCGATAATACGAGCTTCTACCAGTGCTCCAGCTGCAATTGGCTCCATAACATTCACTATCTCTACATCCAAAGGATCATTATCCTGATCCCAGGTTTGCGGTATAGCACCATACGCAAAAGGATAAACCAAAGGAGCATAGCCTACTCGATCCAATTTCAGATGACCAGTCTCAGTAATCAACTCATATTTATTTAAAGTATGTGAATTAATTTCAACAATTACATTTAATACTTTTGCTTCAACATCTGCATATGGATCGACGATGTGAACTAAATTCGGCATTGTTTTTTGAGGTTTAATTGGAAGGTTGGCCATGATATAAAAGATAAAAGATAAAAGATCCAGCCATAAGCTAGTAAGCCTTTGGCATAAAAAGAAAGAATTTATAGAATCTAGAAATCTAAAAGAATTATGAGAAAAGAAAATTACAAATTTCTAATTATTATTCATAATTCATAATTTTTTTACTAGATACTAGATACCAGCTACCAGATATTTTCTATACATGATACTTGCTACTTGCTACTTCTTTTCGTCTGAAGCAATAATTTAACACTATTATGGAATAAAAATCAAATTGCATAATTTTAAGTATTCAACTGCTAAAATAAATTATTTTTTTCTGCCCTTGTACTTGCCGGCTTTTTATGACATTATTTATTTAATCTAGTTTAATCTGTCCCATTTATGCAACAACCAAACAACTTTTCTCCAGCCAATATCGGCTATCAGCCACAAGTTAGTCCTTTTCAATCTCCACCTCCACTTGTTCAAACACAGCCACAAGCTATAAATGGCTCTACGAGAGTTAATACGGGTGGATCAGTCTCAGCACCAAATATCCCTCCAGCACAAACCAATGTACTGGAACAAATTGCCAATGTCCTCCCACCTTTAGATATCACACCCAAATCTAGCAATCCACACAAAACCAGTTTGCTAATGACAATTTTCATATGGATTATTACTGCTGTTGTTTTTTTCTTTGTTGGATTCTTAACTCACATGTGGTATGCCAACTATCAAAGCCAACATGCCAGCCTAGATCTGCCTACAGATACCAATCAATCAACTCAGGCTGAAGAATTTGATTACACTACATGGCAAACATATGTCAATTCTGAACTTGGCTTAGGTCTACAATATCCTCAAGGCTGGAAAGTAGATCTAATCAAGACTCCACCTGTCTCAGGCTGTACAGCTTTTGATATCACTGTCAGTAATACTTCTGGCTACGCGATAAAGATTTCCTCTCCATGTGAGAGCAGCGAGCAAGCTTGTGAATATGGAGATACTAATAGCACTTCTATCCCACAAAATTATGAGATTATTAAATTTAATACTTTCATAGAAATTGTTAAAAATGGTCTGGTATATCGTCGTACCGCTACAAACGATAAAAATCAAGTAGGATACACAGTTTGTCAACAGATGCAGGCGAATGAAAATTTCTCTACTTTTGTACGACCTTTTGGACTTATCAAATATACTACACCGGAAAAAGTCGATAATGAAGCAATCATTACAGATCTTGACCGAATTTTATTTTCTATCAGCAATAATCCGATTAGTGTCCCAACTACAACTCCAAATCTAAATATTCAGACAAGCCCAAGCTTAACCATTTCACCTACACCTGGAGTATAAAAAGAGTCGGTAATCGGTGAGCGATGATTGGAAGAATAACAGTAGCTTGTAGCTGGTAGCTGGTAGGAAAATTATCAATATCAATTTACAAATTCCAATTCACATAATTATTCCAGCTTTCAGTCTACTGTCTACCGACTACAGTCTACATTAACATTCGAGATTCGATTGTTAAAACTTCGCTCCCCCAGCTTCTTAAATTCATAGATTCATAGATTCCTAACTATCTTCTCCTACCCGCTTTAAATCTTTCCTACCAAATCAATTCCCGGTTTTAAAGTCTTAGCACCAGGCTTCCAACTAGCTGGACAAACTAAAGCACCATTATTCTGACGAACGAAATCAGCTGCCTGTAATTTACGTAAAATTTCCGGAGTACTACGACCAATGCTATTATTATGCACATCCATTGCTACCAGTTTCTGATCCGGATCAATAATAAACGAACCACGTAATGAAAGACCTTCCTCATCAATGTATGTACCAAATTCACGGCATAGATTACCAGTCGGATCTGCTAACATTGGATATTTAATTTTGGCAATCGCTTTAGAACTATCATGCCAGGCTTTGTGCACAAATGCCGTATCAGTACTGACAGAAGCAATTTCTGCATTTAATTTTTGAAATTCCGGATAAAATTCTGCTGCCTCCTCCAATTCTGTAGGACAAACAAAAGTAAAATCAGCTGGATAAAATAATAATACTAGCCACTTACCTTTCATGTCTGCCAATTTAAACTTACCAAATTTTTCATTTTGAAATGACTCCAAAGTAAAATCAGGAACTACTGCACCAATCTTAATCATAATAAAAAAATAAAAAATAAAAAAAAAGTATCATGTATTATGTATCACGTATCAAGTATTAGATACATATTGTATTACTTGAGGTAAACTTTAATTCAACTACACTTTAAGAATTTCTCTTTCCTACTTGATACATTATACCTGATACATGATACTTATTTACCGATTACCGAACACCGTTTTACCTCATCTTTCTTCCATAATCCTTTCTACAGTATATGTATCAATTTCCAACTTTTTGTTCTTCCAATGATATCCAGCCAATCCAGCCTGAATGCATAATTCAGTGAGAAATTCTTCCGGATCAGAAATTTGCTCCCAGATTTGTGGTAAAAAATTAGCAGAATTAAAGCCCGCTTTAATGAAAAGTCCAGGTTTATTTAACTGTAAAAAATTTACTAATTCAGCGGGATTAGCAATTTGCAAAGGCTGCATTGCCGAAAGAATCGAAATCTCAATTTGCACACCATCCAACTCCTCCCGATTCAAACGTTCGAAACGATAATCATGAAAAGCTGCTTCAAATGCATTATGCAATACATCCTGATAAAGCGGATAAACTGGTACTAATCTGCCTGTGCTTCCCCGTAACATTTCATGTTCAAGTAAAGATACAAAACTTGCCCGATTTTCATGTAACGATTCTGGGATCATTTCTTTTTGAATAATCATAAAATCATGTTGTTGAAAATAGTATTCCAAAGATTCTCTGGTAAGTTTGAGAAGAAATTCTTGCTCTAAAGTATTCATAAAACTATTATAAACAAACTCCCGAAAGATGAAAATCCAAATTATGAAATAATTTGCCTAAAATTCTCTAATTTTTAAATTCTCAATTCCGTATTCCCCTTGACAGCAATTTTCCCTCTTAATATACTAAATACAGTTATATATCTAATTTTATTTTTCACGCTTTAACTATGAAGCAAAAAAAACTGCCCGGTTTCACACTTGTTGAAATCCTTGTCGTTGTAGCCTTGATTGCCATCCTCGCTACCATCACCATCGTCGCTCTTAACCCAGCCAAGAATTTCGCTGACACCCGTAATGCCAAAAGAAGTGCTCATGTCAACACCATTCTTGATGCTGTCACTCAATATACTTCTGAAGAAGCAAACAGTGTAACTACTCTGGAAGCAGCTACTCATGGAGCAAGAATTATCAACCTTACTTTTCCTGATTGCACTACTGGTACTCCTGCAATAATTGGTTCTGATACTAGTGCAACTCAGTTTGATTTACGTGCTGCTTTAGTTTCAAATTATGTTGTCGCCATTCCGATTGATCCTGCAGGTACAGGTGCCGGAGATGGCGCTGCAGCATATAATAGCGGATATACTATCTGTAAAACTGGTAGTAGAATCCAAATTGCAGCTCCCAGTGCAGAAGGTACTACTATTATCGTCAAGAGATAAAAACATGATTTTTCAAAAGGGCTTGTCTGGTACAGGCCCTTTTTTGTATAAAAATATTTTTCCAAAATAATATTGCAGAGGTATTTTAATAGGCATAACATAAATATTATGATTACTTGTTAATAATTACTAATGCACATAATAGAATATCTCAGACAATTTCGCTTTGCTGGTTATACAATATTTGATACAGCACTAGCACTCATAGGAATATATTTACTTTCTCCTCTATTATCAAAGCTCTTTAAAAAATTACAGGTTAGTATACCAAAACGCAATTGGTTATTCCTTACACTACCGATAGGAATCTTGGCACATCTGATATTTAAACAAATGACGCCAATGACCAAAGACTTGATTGATATACACGCTCATTATATTCTAAAAATAATCATATTCATTTTACTAATTCTTGGAATTAGGGGAATTAAAATTACCAAGAAAATAAGATAAAAGAATATCATTAAAATATTGAAGCCATAAGATAATTAACTGCTTTTTCCAAAATTCGTAATTCGCTTCCAGTTTTTCCGTATTCCCCTTGACAGCAATTTTCACTCTCAATATACTAGAACCAGTTATATATCTAATTTTATTTTTCACGCTTTAACTATGAAGCAAAAAAAACTGCCCGGTTTCACACTTGTTGAAATCCTTGTCGTTGTAGCCTTGATTGCCATCCTCGCTACCATCACCATCGTCGCTCTTAACCCAGCCAAGAACTTCGCTGACACCCGTAATGCCAAAAGAAGTGCTCATGTCAATACCATTCTTGATGCTGTCACTCAATATTTATCACAAGAAAGTAATACTATTTTGACACTCGAAGCTGGGGATACTTCAACTCCTAAAGATGCAATTCCTAGTTGTCCTGCAACAATTCCAATCGGAACAACAGTAACTGCAGCTGCATCCTTTGACCTTAAACCGCTCTTAGTCGATGCTACAATAAATTATGTCGTTGAAATTCCAACTGATCCTCAAGGTGGTACTCAGGCTCTTACTGGATACACAATTTGCAAAACTGGTAATAGAATCCAGATTGCTGCTCCTAATGCAGAAAATGGTGCTTCTATTGTTGTAAAAAGATAAAGATTTTTTAACAAAATTAAAGCCTTTGTCTCGTGACAAGGGCTTTTTTTTTTAGTAAACTTAAGTTATGGCTGATAATGACACACCCCCACAAAAGACTGCTCATGTCTCATCAACCGATGATTCTGAAGTCAAAATAAAAAAAACGATTGATGAAAAATCGATCAGTACGATTACTGAATTAATCAATGATATTGTGAAGGAAGCACTAGTGCTTGGTACTTCTGATATTCATATCGAACCGCGTGAAAATGACATCATTATTCGTTACCGCATCGACGGATTATTACGCGATGCCAAAGTTTTAAATAAAGACCTCGGGCAGACATTATTATTCAAAATCAAAGTCTCCTCAAAATTGAGAACTGATGAGCATTTCGCTCCCCAGGATGGTCGCATTAGCTTCGTTTTCGGGACGGTGAAAGTGGACACCCGTATTTCAATTTTACCAACTACTCGTGGTGAAAAGGTTGTGATGCGTCTCCTCTCGAGTGAAGGCAAGGCATTAACCTTAGAAGACTTAGGTTTATTTGATCGGGATTTATATATCGTACAACGCAGTTACCAAAAGCCTTATGGTATGATCCTTTCTACCGGACCAACCGGATCCGGTAAAACCACCAGTCTTTATGCCATGTTGAAAATTCTCAATAAACCAGAGATTAATATGATGACAGTAGAAGATCCTGTCGAGTATAACATCCCGGGAGTCAATCATATTCAAATCAATTCTAAAGCTGGTCTTTCTTTTGCTACAGGATTACGCTCGATTTTACGCCAGGATCCTAATGTCATCATGGTCGGAGAAATTCGTGATGAAGAAACGGCTCGCATCGCAATTAATGCTGCGATGACAGGCCACATGGTACTTTCCACTCTCCATACCAACGATGCTGTCACTGCTATTCCCCGGCTTTTTGATATGGGAATTGAACCATTTCTAGTTGCTACTACTTTAAACATTGTAATTGCTCAACGTCTTGCCAGAAGACTATGCCCAGAATGTAAAACAGCTTTTACACTTTCCCCTGCCGAATTAAAACAACTTGCTACTTTACGAAGCGATTTAAGTGCTTATCTTAAACCACATCAAACATATTACAAAGCAACAGGCTGTGATCTATGCGGTAAAACCGGTTATCAAGGTCGCGTAGGATTATTTGAAGTTTTAGAAATTAAAAAAGAGATCAGAGAAATTATTACCGGGAGTCGGGATGTAGATAAAATTGCAAAAGTCGCCCGTGAACAAGGGATGTTATCAATCATGGAAGATGGCGTCAAAAAAACCGAACAAGGCCTGACAACCATTGATGAAATCATGCGGGTCACTGCCTATAAAGAATAAAAAACGGAATTAAATAATTTTTATTTGTAAAAAACATTGTAAGGAATAAAAATTTTTATTCCTTACAATATAATGACCATGCCCATCAGCGATCTATCACACGAGAATAAAACCAATAAAAACCATATCGTCAAATTAGGTTTTCTGGAAAATGCTTCTCATCTTGATATTATTCTGGCACTACGCAATCTGGCTATCATGCTAAAATCTGGTATGGCACTTGGTGATGCTATTAAGTCCATTGCTGATTCCAATGAAAAAAAAGTCATGAAAAAGGTCTTTACTGGCATTCTTTATGATATCCAAGCTGGCAAAAATCTCACTGAAGCAATGTCCAAATTTGGTAAAATTTTTAATAATTTTGTTCTTTCCATGGTAAAAATTGGCGAAGAAAGCGGTACCTTAGAAAAAAACCTTATTTTCCTGACTGAATACCTCAAAAAAGATTATGAATTACAGAAAAAAGTAAAAGGTGCCTTGATGTATCCTCTAATTGTGCTTGGGATGTCGATGACAGAAATGGTTGGAGTAGTTTTTTTCATTCTGCCTAAAATGGATGAATTATTTAAAGCTTTTGAAGATCCACCAGCCACTACCCTTTTTATTCTTAACTTTACTAAATTCATCAGAACAAATACTATTTCCCTCATTGCTGGTTTAGTTGCAATAATTGTATTTGTAATGTTAGTTTTAAGAACGAAATTTGGTAGAGAACTCAAAGATAATTTATCATTAAAGTTTCCTATCATTAAAGATCTCACTCAAAAAAATATTCTTGCTACTCTCGCTCGCACAATCATGGTCCTACTACAAAGTGGTATTCCCATTGTCAGTGCCCTGACAATCACTGCCAATAGCACCAATAATTCGCTTTACAAAAAAATGCTTTTGAAAATTGAAGAATCCGTCCGTGGTGGTGAAAATATTACAGTTTCAATGAGTAAATATCCCAAATTTTTTCCATCTACCTTTGTAAAAATGATTCAGGTGGGTGAAGCAACCGGCAGTCTGGAAGATAATCTAACCTATTTATATGAATTTTATGCTGAGGAAGTTGATGAAATGAGTAATAATCTAGCGACACTACTTGAACCTATAATGTTAATCTTTATTGGAGCAATGATTGGTCTTCTTGCCGTTATGATTATCGCTCCTATTTATCAGCTTACTGGTACGATCAATGCTTAAACGCAAATTGCAGGCCTTTACCTTACTAGAAATGGTAGTAGTCTTGGGACTTTTTTTGAGTGTCACATTTTTATTACTGCCTGTCACCATCAACAAAATTCAAGGCAATAAATTAGACAAGGAAGCAACTAATCTGCTTTCTTATCTGTTTGTCCAGCAACAAAATAGTTACAGTAGCTATCAGGATAAATCCTATGGCATTAGTCTCGCACCAGACAAATTTATTATTTACAGCGGAAATAGTCTCGGTACAGCTGATTCAGTTGAAACAATTATCCTCAATCCCGTTAATCAAATTTCCCAAATGAATTTATCTGACTCAGCCACAGAAATTCATTTTGCTAAAGGTAGCTTCCGACCTGATCATAGTGGCTATCTGGATATTTCCAATCAATCCAAAAAATATCGTATTAATATTAATCCGGAAGGTCTAATAACGATTTCGACAATATGAAATTAAATACAAAAAAATTAAAAGCTTTCAGTTTAGTAGAAATTCTGCTGGCGATCGGAATATTTTCAACCACCATGCTTTCTACTGCTTACTTTGCAATGGATGCGCGACGCGGTATGCAGAATACCGAAAAACGTATTACAGCAAGCTCGGAATTGACAAAATTCACAAACTTATTAGATATTTATAAATTTAATAATTGGGGAAGTTTTATTGCCCTTACAGATCAAGGTGTCCGGGGAATCGAATTAACAAACTCAGCACCCACAGTAATCAATCCTCCTTCTGTAATCAATGGTCAAACTATCAGTTTTCAAGTCATACATGCCTTTCGAGATAGTTCCGGTAATCTGGCCACTAGCGGCACTGAAGACCCACACACCCGAAAAGTGATCCTGACAGCTAGCTGGAAAGATTTTCTTGAACAAGATCATAGTCTGGAAATTCAAAAATATTTTAATGATTGGAATACCGCCCGCTGGACTGAAACGACTACAGCTGATTTTAATGATGGTACTTTTGCTGATGTCCATACTACCAGTAATCAAAATGGTGAATTGGAATTAAATACAGTTTTTTTTCCAGATTGGTGTAACCCAGCGCTTTCCATTAATTCTTATGATATTCCCGGTAGTGCCAGCCCCCGCTCCGTCTTTGCCAAGCCAGGCTATGCCTATCTTGGTACCGCTGGAAGTACCACAGGTAATCCTTTAACTAAAGTAAAGATTCTCGGTGTCGATCCACCTACCATAGCGATTGAAGGGACATTTAATGGCTATACTGTTAATGATATTTTCGTCCTGGGTAATTATGCTTTTTTAGCTACTACTGATGATAATAAAGAGGTAGTGATCGTTGATATTTCTAAAACGCCATACAGCGAAGTGGGCTACTTCAATGCTTCCGGTACCACTGATGGCTCAAGTGTTTATGTAGAAGGCACGACAGGTTACCTGGCACAAGGACGGTATGTCAGAAGTTTTAATCTTAATGCCTATACTGGATCGAGAACAGCTCTCGGCTCAGTCTCTGTCAGCTGGATAATTGGTACTGTTAGTCATGTTATCGTCAAAAATCAATATATTTATGCTGCTTTGGACTGGGACTGGTATGAACTGGCAATTATTAATGCTACTAATCCGGCTAATATGAGTGTGATTTCTCAAACTTCAGTCAATAACCAGCAGGTATATGATCTCTGGCTTAGTGATGATGGTAATCGTGTCTATCTTGGTACAACTGCATCCGGCTCTGAAAATGAATTCTTTATTTTTGATACCGCTACTAAAACCGGGACACGCCCCGTGATCGCTTCTGTAGATACTAATGGTACTACTGTGCAAGGTATTGCTGTAGTTGCCAGTGGTAATGTCGCCATTTTGGCCGGTACCGGTGGTGAAGAATATCAGGTTTATAATATTTCCGATGAACGTCATCCAACCCGTTGTGGTGGACTTCAAATTGATAATGGTATTTACGATCTAGATGCTAGCTATGATGCTGAGGGTAATGCTTTTGCTTATTTGATTACCGGTGATCCCAATGCTGAATTCAAAATTATTCGCGGTGGTCCTGGTGGTGGAGCTGGCAATGGTTATGGTTATGTAGAAAATGGTACTTATACTTCATCTATCTTTGATACAAAGCGAGCTGATCCCAAACTATACACCATCAGCTGGAATAGCCTAATCCCAGCCAATACTGATCTCAAATTACAAATCCGGGCTAGCGATACTGCTACTTTAAGTGGTGCCATCTTTGTCGGACCAGATAATACTGGTAATACATTTTTTACCGATAAAGCAGGCAGTACACTACCAACTAGTGTCCAGGATAAGCGCTATGTCCAATATAAAGCTTTCCTTTCATCCAATCGTTACGGCACACCAATATTTTATGACATTAGTCTGGATTATCAATGAAGAAAATTTTCAAAAAAAAATTAAAAGCGATTACATTAGTAGAAACTATTATTTATTTGGCACTGTTTGCAATTATTTTTACTGCCATTATCCAATTTGTCCTTTCGATTCAAGAAAGTAATTTAAAGGTTAATACCGACAATACTCTGGCAAAACAAAAGATTTTTATCACCGAACATTTAGAAGATAGCTTTCGCAATACTTCTGGTATCGATACTGCACAAAGTGCTTTCGATTCTGATCAGGGACGGATTTATCTCACTACTTCTACCATATTTAAAACATATTACCTGGAAAATAACCGTTTAATATTTTCTGCCAACGGTCAGATTAACCCGATTACCCCGGATACGATGAATGTTACCAAATTTCATCTTACTAAAATCAATGATTTACAAGGCATTCCCAGAGCAATTGCTGTAGAATTAGAGCTCGCCCATCTGACCCGCAGCGATCGTAAAACCCAAATTAATCTAGTATTAAGTTTAGACTAAATGAAACAGCAAAAATTACCTGCTAGTGCTTCCTTAATAACAGTAATTGCCCTTTCCGGGGTTCTCCTGATCGGTGGAATGATTGTGGTATTTAACAGTGTGGATTTAGCAAAAGCCTCTAAGGCAAAATTAAATAATACCGAGGCGATTGTAGTCGCTGATACCTGCTTTGAAGAAAGCCTACAGAAACTTAAAATTAATCAGAATTATACCGGGAATCTTACAGTCACTCTAACAGCTGGGAACTGTCAAGCTACTATCTCTAACCATCCCACTCAAGCGAACTTTCGTAATATTTTAATTTCAGCAGCAGTTAATGAATATTATTTCAACACCAGTAAAACTATCGACATCAGTGTCAGCCCTTTTCAGGTAGTGAAATAACACAATTTCAACAGAATAAAAATATTTGTTCACTATCTATAACTGGTCAATGTATCCCATCATTTTATTATAATTTTTCTTAATTATTTCCGGGCGACGAAAATTGGCAGAAAAATTTGCCAGCCAATTAGTAACAGCCAAAATAGAATCTTTCGTAGGCTTATCAAAATTCCCGCCAGTTTCTTCAAAGGCTTTTTTAATCACACTAATGCAATAATCATTCGAGGTTTCCAAATCATTGGTTTCAAATTGCAAAGCAGTACAATGTGCTTCGACAAAACAGGCAATTAACTTTTCTAAAACATCCTGCGGCTGTAGTTTTGACATAGTTGGTGATAAAACTGAAAATTATATCTAATTACCCTTTATCCTACAAAGAATATCCTTGCCAGCCGGTATCTTCACAAACCCAACGCGTGGTATTGACTACCTGAGTTTTACCATAACTAAATTCATCGCAGCCAAAATTAGGCTCTGGATCCTTAATGCCTGTAACAGGTAATTCATTTTGCAGATTTGCCTGTCCCTGATCAATTTTAACTTTATAAAAAGCCACTGCCCCACCAAGAGTAACAATGGATAATGCTATTACACCAGCAGCTAATAAATACTTAGGATTGGTTTTTTGTAAAGATTTATTTTCCATGAAATTTTTTTAAGAATAATTAAGTATAAACTTTTTTTTACTGAAGAACAACTAACCACCCAACTTGCCTTTTTCTTTTTGATACTCCTCATGCAACCCGGCATATTTTTTAATTCCAAAAAAACTTAATGTCAATATTGCAATTAACAGCACTGACATTTTTACCAATTTCAAACGGGAACGCTTGATAAAACGCCGTGGTGAAATCAGAACAGTAACCTTCACAAAAAAGTACTTGCCACCTGCTGCTACCGCTCTCCGAAAAAAATCTGTATCTTCAATCGTATAAAGCTTTTCATCGAAACCAGCAATCTTTTCCCAAAGCGCTTTGGTACAAATCATAACTGCTCCCATATCGGAAAATAATTTTCCAGTCAGTGCAATAGTCGCTTGATTTAAAAGCGGACGAACATCAGTGATAAGTTCTCCTAATCGCATCGAACGATTTCCCGCAATTGTAGAATTTTTAATCCGACAGCTGCCAATCGATCCCGATTCTTTATTCATTTCAGCTAAGGCTCGAGCAAAAAAATCCGGACTTGCCAACTCTACATCAGCATCCAAAAAAAAGATAATTTTTTGCGTTACCGCTCTGGCGCCATGATTACGACCGACAGCAGGACTGCCACCGCTGACTATTTTACAACCAAACTGTTTGGCAATCATTCTTGTTTGATCACTGGAATGATTATCCGCCACAATAATTTCCACCGGCTGAATCGTCTGAGCCTTAATTGCCAGCAATAAATCACCTAAAAACTTGGCTTCATTAAAAGTAGGAATAACGACACTGAACATTATGGCAACGGTCTTGTCGAAATAAGATTATCTAGTTTCCAGTAGCTACCACCATCGCCACACCAGTATTGATCTGAGTGACAATAAGTCGCAAAACTACTGCTATCATTAATGTCAAAATATGCATGATCAATATACTGCTTGAATGTATATTGGCCACTACCGAGAATAATATTAGTAGCACGTTCTGCCAGCGATTCTTTTTTGGTAGCAATATTCAAAATAATTACATCATCTGGTGTTTCCGGACCACAACTCCAGCAAGATAATACATTCATCACCACATATTTATTTGTCGTCACTGGCAGGAACTGAATTGGCCCTTTGCTGGCATATTTGGCATCACCAATTTCTCGGGTCCACAATAATTGCTTTTGCAAAGTAGTTAAATCTACTTGATAAACCTCATTAAAAGTATGATCTTCCAAACTAGCCAGATTGACTGATTTAAGCACAGAAACATACAAGAAATTATCTACCTGATAATAATCATAAAAATCATACTGCTCTGTCCCGCTAAATTCCAGAATTCTTTGTGCCTGACTCAAACTAGCAAACTCAGTACAGCTGGGATCACCAGCAAACTGAAAGCCATTTTTTGCGGAAAGACTATTGTAAATTGCCGGCTTGGCAGCATCGCCGCAGGAAATCCAGTTACCTTGCACCCGGGTATAAATTACTTTTTGCCCATTCAATTCTGCGAGATACAAAGTATTTTTCTGTTCTGTCTGGTCATAAGTGACAGTTGGCTGATTACTAAGCATTTTTGTCACTGCCGGTGTCTCAGTTGGATTGAAACAAGCCATTTCTGTACATACTACTTGACCGGCAGCACAGGAACAGCTATTACAACCATCACTAGACGGAAAACCAATGCCATTATCATAATTAATCCCCTGGTAATTACAGGATTGTGTGGCAGTGTTATTTTGTCTTGCACGCACCAGCGCCCAAACAAAACCGCAAATTAATAAAAATATCAACAGCATCAAACTTGTCACAGCCAATATTAATAAAGGTTTTTGATTACTTTTACCTTTTTGCTGAGATAATTCTGTAACTCCTGCTGAATTAGCTGAAACTTGATTAAGAGGCTGTACCGCTTCTAAACTTGGTTTTTCAGAGATTTGTTCAATCATTTTAGCAATTTATTAAATTTAACTTTGCGCATAATAATATAGCATAAAAAATTACTTGATAGTACCTTAACATTAGTAATAGTTCACTAACGTTTTTCTTACTACTACTTGATACTTGCTACTTGATACTCATCCTTCTTCCGCTCACCGATCACCGGTTACCGTCTCTCAATCCCCATACTCCGTCGTAAATTCTCCCAAACCAGAGAGGATTTTCTTAAAATTATCCAAATTACTGTAAACATGGATCCGGGAAAGGACATAACGCTGCGAATATTTATGATCAATCACTTTTCCACAGGAAAAACCCACCTGATAACCGGCTTTGGTCACATAACTGATGTTCAGAGAATTTGCAGTACAACCGGGATAGGCAATACTATAAATATCCTGTCCGGTCCAGCTCTGCAGCATCCCCCGACTATTAATAATTTCATCGGTTAATTTCGCGTCATCCGAAATTTTACTGAGATCCGGATGAGTTTTGGAATGTGAGCCAATTTCCATACCAGCATCAGCCATTTCCTTGAGCTGTGTCTGGGTTATACCTGTTTTATTCGTCGGGATGTAAAACACACCGACAAAACCATATTTTTTCAACAAGGGAAAAGCATTATCATAATTATTTTTCGCACCATCATCAAAAGTGAGCACTATCGACTTCTGACTGGGATTTTGACCGCTTTTCACTTGCTCGAGAAACTCTCTGGTGGTCAAAGTACGATAATTTTTTTCTTTCAGGTACTGCAACTGCTTTTCAAACATCACTGGCGTGACGTAATAAGCCTGCATATTTTGCTGATCCGGGATCGGAGCGACATGATGATAGGTCAAAACCGGGATACGCACAGTCCCTTTATTTTGCTCTTTCGGCGGATAATCATAATCTTTCGCAAAATTATTCAAATCCGGTGTCGGCGTAGGCGTCAAAGTCGGTGTCGGCGTAGGCGTCGGAATCGGAGTTATAGTAGGCAGCGGTGTCGCTGTCGGAGGAAAAATAATTAACTGCACCTCATGCGTCACCCCGCTGACAAACAATAAAAAAACAGTAAGCAACATCACTGCTACTGCGACAAGGACGATAATAATAATTTTCAGAGCTTTCGACAAAACCATTGGCAATCAGGTATGAAAGTATTGTAGTGGTTTGGGGGAGGGATGGCAATAGGTCGTGATTGCTGAGTTGGCATCGATCCTCCGTATGGACAGGTTTCAAACCTGTCCGTACGGAGGGATGTTAGAATAATTTTTGAAAAGGTTGAAAATATATCTTCAATATGTTAAAATATTAGCTTGGTTTTATATATTAGATATATATTCATGTCGAAATTTTTAGGTATCCCTAATTTTGATCAACTTCCAATAGAAGTTAAAATTTATCACATAGTATCAAGAGGAGTACTAGCTTTTACCTTATTTACTGGCGTAGCTGGCACAATATTAAATGGCTGCGATGGTGGTGGTGGTAGTGGAAGTAATGGTAATCTAAACAGTACTCCAACTCCAATCGGAATCCCATTACCAGCAAATTGTCAACCAGGTAGTCCATGCTTTGAAACAACTAGACAGTATGGGGGAGAAATGTTTAGACCAGCAGTAGAAACAAGACAAGCAAATACAGCAGCAACAGAACGTGCAAAACCAAAACCTACTCAAGATAATTTATCTGCGCCTTAATAATATCCAAAAGAGCTGCTCCGGCAGCTCTTTTTTTCCCAGAAAACAATCCCCTCACGGTAAGCTCTGCTCCTTGACCTCGCCTCCGACTTTCCAGACGATTTCTTGCATGAAGGTACAGAAGATATCTGGCTGGGCACAGAAAGTATTATTACATTCATCAGTATTGCAGCTGGGACGTTCGTTGGTTTCGACACCATGATCCGTACGGACAGGTTTGAAACCTGTCCGTACGGATCATGCCGAGAATTCCTGTTTTGTTTATATTTAAATGATTATCAAAAAAAGAGCTGCTCCGGCAGCTCTTTTTTTTACCAGAAAACAATCCCCTCACGGTAAGCTCTGCTCCTTGACCTCGCCTCCGACTTTCCAGACGATTTCTTGCATGAAGGTACAGAAGATATCTGGCTGGGCACAGAAAGTATTATTACATTCATCGGTATTACAACTTGGGCGTTCAGTGGTTTCTAGATAAAGTTGATATTTCACTTTAGTTTGGTCCAACACTATATTGGCAGCCATGCTGAGATTGATTTCTTTTTGGGTTTGGATATTATAAACCAAGATGTCAGTCGGTTGCTCCGGACCACAATACCAGCAAGGTAATTGCTCCAGGACTAAATACTGATCAGTTGTCGCTGAATCAAAAGTGACTGGACCGCTAGTCATCAATTTGGAACGAACTAGCGTCGACTTGCCAGTTGTTAAGTCAAAACGGTAAATATCATTATTAATTGGTTTATTTTCATTCAAAAAATCAGCAGTGTTCAAAACTGAAATGAAAAGGTTATGTTGATCAAACATAAAGAAATCGACATAAGAATACTGTTTTTGATCGGTAAATTGCATAAAGGCTTTGGCATCTGTAATTTGTGCAAAATCAATTCTGGCAGCAGCAAATCCCTGATTTTCAGACACAACCCCAAAGCTCAGACCGGGCTGTTCTTCACCTTTTTTGGCATATGGCTCATAAAACAGCACCTGTTTCTCCTGATATTTTCCGAGATAAAGCACATCTTTGGTCACTGCTGTAACTGTTGCTGCTGTAGTCGGCGCTGCGAGAGTCGCCTCTGCCACCTTGACTGTAGGCTGTAAATTTCCAGCCACTAATGCAGGAGTTGGGCTAGTTAACACAATAATTTCCGGTTTACTGACTGGCTGATTTTTATTACGAAAATGTAAGGCTACTGCTGCTCCGACAATTCCTACGGAAACCAATAATGTCACCAACAAAAGTGTAGCCTTCACAACATTTTGCCCCAACTTTTGTTCCACTTGTTTACTACTTGCCATAATCGGCTGATCAACTTGCATCATTATAATATATGATAAATTAATATCTCCTCAAACTAGAATTGCCAGTTAATAGTCACAAAAAAAGAGCTGCTCCCGCAGCTCATTTTTTTATCGTAATTTCTCTTTTCTACTTGCTACATGCTACATGATACTTGCTACTTCCTATTTGCTCGCTACCCTTACGCTTGTTTCGCTTCGCAAGATAAAAACAGTTTGTATCCTACTAATCTTTCACAGTCAGCAACAAATTATCAAATTGAAATAATGCTGTGTCAGTGGCATCATACAATTCGCCGGCAACACCTACTGCTCCACCCTCGAGAATGGAAGAATCACTAATAGTACTTACCTGCTGATTATTGATATATAAAGTCAATTGACTTTCCACTGCTGATACTTTGATTACATTGACAGCATTTTGATTGATAACTGATGATTTTTTCCATTCGATCAGATCTACCCACTCACCATCTTTTTTAACTGCCAAAGTATATTCCTGATAAGCCTCATTGACTCCAAAAAGATAGTAATTATCGCCATTTAATCTGCGGAAGATCACGGCATAATCACCACCTTGAGCACCAGAAAGCTGTTTGCCCTCAATCGATAAATCGAAATTTTTAATTGCCTGAGAAGGTAATTCATCACTTACTACGACAGCCTGTTTAGCAGTAACGTCAATCAACATTTTGCCATCTTTGAGATATTCATCAGAAACAGCAAATTCGCTATCATCTTTACCAAGATTCCATTTAGAAGTATTACTATCAAATGTATCAAAAAGTGAAGTAACTGTATTCATCTCTACAGTAGGAAAAACTGTATCGGTTACACTGCCACCGCTAGTACTAGTGTCGGAATTACTTGCTACAATAGCAAATCCGATAATTCCCAATGTCGAAACACAGCAGCAAACTGCCAACAGTACGACAATAATTATAATGACTTTCTTATCCATCAGGAAAAAATAAAAGATAATGTATTAATGATAACATCTATATCAAAAAATTTATATCATGTTTCTTAATTTCTCAAAAATCCCCCCTCCCACTACAACTCACTCATCACTCCTAATTACTAATTACTCAATACTCCCTACTCATTACTCAGTATGCATGCCCGCCATAAACCTTTTTGCTCCTTTTTCGCCTGCATTTCCAGCTGTTGAAAATTTTTTAATTCACGGGATTTTACTTTGTCATAAATCCTGGCAAATCCTTCAGCAACCAAATATTGATTGATAAATAATGTGGTCCCGTCACTTTTCGGTAAATAAACATATAACAATAAACGCTGATAACGATCCCGCTGGGGCTGCACTGTGTCATACGCAAGATAAACTTTTTGTTGCAACAAGATTCGTTCTAAGCTGCTGAGTAACTTCTGGAATTATTGCCACTTTGCTTTCAGGCGCCTGAACCAGAATAGTGACGCCAAATACCACGGATATTATCCAAGAAATACAGATTGCAACTGCCGTGACAGCTGCTATTATCAGTTTTTGTTGCTTCCGGGTAAGCTTAAACATTACTCAAAAAAATATTGACCTGCGATAACGAATGATCTAAAACAAACGTGACCGATTATTCAGATTTTTTACTATGCCCTGCTTTTCTTCTTACTATTAATGTCAACAAATCCACAATTGTCACGATTGTAAAAAAACCAAGTGCACCTAGGATAATTGTAGTTGTCTCAAGATTAAATTTCTCATGTAAAAGATGATATGACTCAGAATATGATTTATAAGCTAAATAAAGAAACGCAAAAGCAGCTAATAATGATAGTAATGCACTCTGCACTACCTTCTTAGTAAACTTTGGAGAAATAAAAATCAAGAGATCAATCACAATATCGGCTAAATAAATCCCAAATAGTAAAGAAAAAACATTATAAATCGTCATCGCCCCCATATAACCGACAAAATCATCAAGACCAATAATAAATGGTAATAAAAATGCCCATTTTGCCAAGTTACGGATCCGCATTTTCTGGACATTAGGACTGCCTAATTCTGGAATCCAGAAAGTCAAGGGTTTACTGAAGTAAAAAAATATTTTTAATAAGCGGGCAAGTGGAATTCTAATAAAAAACGGAACACTTTTTGATTTTTCAAAATATCCTCTTCCTTCATATGCCAATTTTATCATTACACTCCCAGCAAAGATTAGGAGTGGCAAAATTAACCAGGAAACTTCTTTGGCAAAACCCCAGAGAAACAAAACTACTGTAACTCCTATAAAACAACCAATACAGGTAAAAACATTCATTGCGAAACGCGCTTTGATTCCGGGATTGGCAGCCTGCATCCGTCCTACAATCAAAGCATAATCAACTGCAGTGACAAAATATAGAAAAAATCCTACCGCCATGCTGGAAAAATGCAATTTCAGTTCAATCGGATCAGAGGCAAAAGGATTCATTAAAAACTTAATGAAGATAATCGAAAAAAACATGAATACAATAAAGAGAATCAAACAGGTTATTACCGGAAAAATTTGATTGATAAGGCGAACGGAGCGATGGTCTTCATTCTCATCGAGCCATGTCAAATAAGCATTAAATCTTTTTAGCATCACATTTATAATAATTTAGATAAAAAATTATTATAAACTGGTCAGACAGAAACAACAATGTATTGTGATACAAATTTGTCAGCTTCAAAATTAAAATCCAAAACAAAAGAATTCTCTAGACAATTCAAAGAGATTTTTAATTTACAGTTGCTAAGAAAACTTGTACTATTTATTTATCAGCTATTACAAAAAATATTATGAATCCTACCCCAAATTCTAATGTCCCAGCCTCACCTGCGCTAAAAAGCAAATCAGTCACAAAAAAAAGTCTCCTGATCATTCTCACAATCGTTATTATCCTTTTTTGTTGCTGTAGCGGAGTAATTGGCATTGGATTAATTCTCAAGAATTATCAGAAAAACCATGATCCTTTAAATAACCTTGGCCCTGATTATCTTTTTAATTTTGGCACTATCACACCCACAGAGATTGTGACACCTACAATCAACAACAGTAATATTACTCCAACCACTCTACCTACTGCACAATTTTCTGATAAATTATTAAACTGGAGCAAAGTCGACCAAGCTCCTATCTCCAGCTTACACCAACAAACAGTATATTTCGGTAAATATCAGGGACAATATGTATTATTTTTTAAAAATAGTGATGCTTCCAGAAATTTCATTGAGGAAGTTGCCTATATGCATGAACCCAATCAAACGATTCCGGATGATGCTAATTACACTGCTGATTTCAATTTATTGAGTGAAAAACATGTGCTTTATCAAGCTGCTACCAAACAGGAAATCTATTTCACCGGCTTTTATTATGATGCAACTAGCCAACGTGCCTATTTCGGTCTGGCACTTGGCAAAGCAGGTACTTATGATTATCCGGATACAACGACAATATTTGAATTTAACCTAGCGACTGATGCTAGTGCCCCACTTTATTCCCGACCACTCGATGGCACGACTGCAGTTACCGGTATTAATAATAAACAAATTCCGCTTGGCAAATACAAAGGCGGTCTCTTTGTCGACACACTCTACGCAGGCAATTACCTTGATATCAGACTAACTAGCTGCTATGGCTGTGATGAAATCGGACCAGGGAAAACTATTCTCCTCAATACCTTTACCAACCAGGATATCAGCCTACCCGAAGCTGGTGATTTTCAATTTAATGCCAAGCAAAACACAATTACTTACCGCGAACTACAATCAGTAGCCATTACCTGTACACCAGATCAAGGGATGTGTCCTCATGAGTATAAAGCAATTGGGCCAAGCGGAACCGTGGCATTACCATAAAAGAACAGATTGAAAAATTTGTTAGAGAGGAATACACATTTCCGAAAGCTCATCCTTGAAGCCAAGACGTTTATATAGTTCATGCGCCTGATCATTAGCATGTAAGACATAAATCTCTGCCTGATGACAGCCATTTGCTTTAAAATATGCCATAAATTGCTTCACTAATTCCCGGCCAATCCCCTGACCACGGTAATTACAGTCTACATAAAGATCAGTAATTAAGCCTGATTTAAGATCTTTGAATTCCTGAAGTGCTTCAATATTGTGCTCTTTGATCACACCGAAACCAAAGCCGACAACTACTCCTTCTTGTTCAGCTACCAGAATATTCGCTTTTTTTTGCTGCACCAATTTGATCACTCTATCATGATAAATATCAGTAAAGCCATCCTCTGGCTTATCTTTTCGTGTCGGGCTAATCTTAGCAAGATGAACTAATAATTTCTCCATTAAATAGTTAATCTGCTCACGATCAGCAGCAATACTTTGACGATAAATTGTAACTGGTAAAATTGTACTCATCTGCCTATTATATCACAAATTAAAGAAAAAAAGGATAATTATAGGATAAAAATAGTTAGTAAGAAAAAGGATATTACAAGTCACAAATATTTATCAAATTAAAATGAATAAAGATACGAATTATTGTTATAAAATCCAGATTTACAATATCAGCTGAATATATGAGGCAGTAAGTTCAAAATCGTTAAAGCATTTTTACATAATTAATATTTTTTGATATCATTTTGCTTTAACAATTATAGGATATTATTTAATTTGGATCTCTGCTGGCGATCTTCTTAAATTTAAAAGATTTATTTTCAACTCAGAGTTGTAAGACTACTATTTATTACTTGCTCTTTAATGCTAAAATTATTTCTATCATGAACATTACAAAACAAATTAGTTATTTTAAACAGCTGATTTTCAAAATGCCTCTTTCCTGCTGTATTTTCCTTGGTATTATGATTATCAATGCCTATTCTGGTACTTTATATAACTTTAATCATAGTGAAACAGTTATCACCAAATTTGGAATAATTTTTAATCAAATTGATCTCAGTCTACTTTATCGGCATTTTACAATGCTTCTAGCTGTGAGAGACCCAGCAATGTTACCAGGGATTTTACTCATGGTGCCCTTCTTTTTCTGGTATGAATATTGTTTGGGCAGCAAAAAGCTGCTCTTTACAATCATGATCTACAATATCATTACAATCTTAGTAGAATATTTAGTTTTATATCAACTTTTTCAATTGAGAAATTATCAGGATATTGGACTTTCCAATGTAGGATTTGGCTTAATGGGTATTTATTTATTGATTCCCCAGATATTAAGAACCTATCGGCAACGCGTATTGGGAATTGGTATTATCATTAGTTTTCTTATTTCCATGTTAGTAACACATAATTATCCATACCTAGTAGCCCACGGTACTGGCTTGATTTGTGGCCTACTACTGTCACACTTTATCCAAAAGCAAAATCGAAATTAATGAGTGCTAAACTCCTAATCTATTGTGCTATTCTATCTTCCGTTCACCGATCACCGATTACCGAATGTAGAACACCGATCTTAATTTAATTTTCTTCGACAAACTTTTAGAATTTATGTAATATATAAATATATTCACTTCTTGTTGATTTTTCTTACTTTAATTATGAAGCAAAAACTTCCAATTATATTACTTGCTTCTTTCCTGATTGGGATTTTCGCTGGACTTATTTTCGTGATAATTGTAATGAGATTCAAAACTAACCCGGATTCCGAGAATAATAACTCTACTAGCTTAATTAATGTTACGCCAGCTCCAACAATTGCTATTCCCGTTATTGAACAAGTGGTATTAGATAATTATGGCTGTCAGCCAAGTAACCCATTGTCTGATCAATGTACCAATCTCTATCTGGATAAATCACAAATCGATAAAACTCAATTTGATAAATGTCTACAAACGCAGGATTTTACCAGCCAAATCGCCGCTGCCGAAAAAAGCTACCAGGACAATAAGGTCGGATTTTCTCCTTCTGTCTTTATCGCCAAAAAAAATGGCGACAAACTAGAAGGCTTTGAAGTACCTGAGTCGACACAAGCAAAAGAATTGAAAACAATCCTGAATTATCTCACCCAAAACAACATCACCAAAACCCACGACCTTTGGATTGCCTCTCAGCTGAAAGGAATTGAGAATGAAATTAATAAAGATATCATTTCCCGCCAAAGTGAATTCTCTAATGAAGCAACTCAGCAACAACAATTGACAACTCAAATGGCTGAAATCGAGGCGAAATTTCAACAAGGTTATCCAATAAAACCAATTACTATTACCGGTGGTATTACTCAAGGTAATAGTAATACTAATTATATTATAGTTTTTATAGATTTTTCTTGTTCTTATTGCAAATTACTTTTTCAAAATATCGTGGCCATGCTTCAAACTACATATCTCGATAATAATCAAGTCACTTTAGTCACTTTTAGTATTTTTAATGAATATAATAAAACTGAAATGGTTCAATTGGATAAAAAATTACGCTGTGCTGACGAACAGAACCAGCTATTTAATTTTCAAAACTATTATTTTTCGATTTTAGAATAAGAATACATGCAACAATTGTTGGTAAAAAACAAATTAAAAACAAAACTTTTTATTTTTGCATTTATAATACTAATGGGCTTATTCACTATGCAAACCCAAATAGTACATGGTTGGGACCCTTTGGCAGGTTATCGAACTAATCATGATGATTGGTTCGGTGGTGGCTACTGTGATCCATGGAATTATTCATACTGTTCAGTCACACATAGTTGGAATCATGTTAGTTGCCCCCTAGACTCTCTAGGATATTGTGGGGATACTTTTCAGCATGATCCATCCCCCTATTGCCAAATGTTCATTGCCGGAAATGTTCCTGAAGTAAATGCAATTTTTACTGCACGATGTTGTTCGTTACCTACAAAACGCGTATGTAATCCAGTGATGAATTATGGCTATTGCATGTGGCCTAGTCCTAGCCCTACGCCTACTATTCCAGGGCCGACCAGTCCTCCTGGACCTACTTATACTCCGGTGCCTATCGATAATGTACCCGATTCTACTTCAGAAATAACCAATACTTCGACTTGTAGTTCCGGTTTTCCTAACTGGTCAGGTAAACTGGCAACGAATAGCGGAAGTAACGCTAATATACTGAGTACAAGTCAAACCAATCCTGCCAATAATCCACTCACTGTCATCACATATCATAATGATGCTGATGGCAATACTGACTTAGACCGCATGGGCTTCTGGATATCACCAGAGCCTGCACTGGGCTGGAATACCAGAGCAGAAGGTGGTGCCTATATCCGTGTCAAAAAAAACGGACCGGGCAGTTACCAATATTTATATTATACCGCTCCAGAAACTTTTACTTCTAGTCTTGCAGATATCATTCCAAATAGAGCTATCTGCACCGATAAAAATAATGGTGCCCAATCAATCTGCACGATTGACCCAACAAATGGAAACGTAGTGGAAGGTAATAGTAACTTTACATCTTGGGTAATGCTCATGGCCAACCAGGATGTCTCCGGAACCCAAGTGAAATTAACCTGGAAAGTAGGATTCCTCGATAATGGAACTAATATCTTTGATCAAGATCCACTCACAGTATATACAGTTGCTGCAGATAAAAAGGGGGCATATTCCTGGGATCAAAGTAATCCCACTCTCTGGCGAGTAGATCTCACAGATCCAGCAATTAATCTCGGGATTACTAATGCCTCAACTTCAGGTTTCACAGTGAATTTCACAATTTCGGATGAAGTAAATAGCATTATTTCCGGAACTACTACCGGAACCGCTAATGGAGTTACAGCTAATTCCACCATCTCCAGCGATGGTCAATCTCATACCTTCACTTTAGATAATCAGACCACACCTAAATCAGACTTCTTTTCCCAGATCACCAGTACCACTTCAAAAAATTATTCGATTTCTGAAGGGAGTAGCTATAGCTCACTCCGGATCGACTGGAGTGTCAAAGACCAGGCCTGTAATATTCATGCTACCTCAGTTTCTCTCAATCAAATGAGCGACCCTTGGCTGATGACCATGAATGGTGAGGCATTTAGTAATAGTTTTGACTTTTTACTAGGAGTGAAGGCGCCAAGTAAAATCACAACAAATACAAATATTCCTTCACTTGCTGATCAACCAGCTTTCTTATCTACTTATACAGGATTGTCTACTATCACTTCCAAAAGTTTACCCATGTCTGTCAATAGTTATACCAATCAGTCTTATACAGATTTGAACTACAAAACCCGCAATAGTAATACCAATTCCTGGATTGAATATTTTAATACTACAGTCAAAGCCAAAGCCACCTCTCAAAATACTTTTTGTTCTACTCTGGATAATCAGACCTTAAATGTCAATTCGGCTGACTTACTAAGTTCAATTTGTAGTGGTTACAATAATGCTAATCCCTTTGTCGTATCAATTCCAGAGCTTACGCTTGAATCCAATTCAAGTTGCAACTCTAAAACAATTTTTCTTGTTAATCAACTTATCATCAACCCGGATTTTACTGACAACTCTTCTAGTGCCTGTTTGTTTGTAGTAAGCGACACCACGACAATTAACGAAGGCACAAATAAAACAAACGGTACTTCTAATGCAAACTATGACCAGGTTCAGGCTTTTATAATTACAGCTAATATTAATATTCCTAACGATACACAAAATGATGGCTTATTCTTAAAAGGTGGCTTAATCGTCAATGCCAACATAACTACCCTCACTAATCCAGCACCAATTATCTCAGGATTTGGACGTAATCTAACCGGAGAAAAAAATGCCCTAGCTCCAGCAGAAGCATTTTATTATGATGGTACGAAATACATGTATCTCTTCGGGGACTTACTCAGCTATTCCAATATTCAGAATATCAGAGAAACACAGTTTACTGAGGGAAATGAAAACTAATACAATACGATATTAAGACGACCGATGATCCCAACAAAATTACTTCAGAAGTTTAATGATAAACGAACGGCATTATTTGTAAAAAGAATTCTCCCTTATCTTCCCCAATCTGGTAAAATTCTCGATATTGGCTCTGGACCTGGAGCTATTACTCTCGCACTAAGAAATCAGGGCTTTGCTGTGACTCCAGTAGATGTAGCCAGCTTTCATGGACCACGACTCAGCGAACCAATAATTTATGACGGAAGCCACCTGCCCTTTGCTGATCAACAATTTGAAACCGCGATGCTCCTTATGGTCATGCATCATACACCAGATCCGGAAATTGTATTTCACGAAGCAGCCAGAGTGGCTAAGAACTTACTGATCATTGAAACTTCATTTTTAAATCCCTTTCACAAATTTATAACTGTACTGGCTGATACCTTAGCTAATCTTCAGTTTCGAGCAAACTGGCAATCTTATCGCTCAGATTGCGAGTGGCGAAAACTCTTTCAAAGCAAAAATTTCGCTGTTAAACAAAGTGAACAATATTTTGACCAGAATCTTGGAGTAAAATTCTTACATATTTTGTATTATTTAGAGAAAAATTAACATTCTCCTCAAATAAATATTTTCTTTAATTAAATTTATCAATCCGTCATCCTTTTAAAATAATTCACTTTAAACTTATGGTAAAATCAGCGCATCCAAATTAAAATTTCATTTCATGCCAAAAGCCAGATTTAAATACCCAGTCATCTTCATCATTATTGCTGCCATTTTATGGAGTCTGGATGCGATTGTACGTCGTAGTTTATATGTTCTACCAGCACCACTTATTGTTTTCTGGGAGCACAGTTTAGGCTTGATTTTCATGCTGCCACTTGTACCAGCAGTAAAACGTAGCTTAAAAAAGTTTACCAAAGCTGAATGGCTGGCCTTAGTTGTCACTGGAGTACTTTCCGGTGCTGTAGCAACTATTCTCTATACGGCAGCACTTGCCAAAGTTAATTTTATTCCCTTTTCAGCAGTCGTCTTGATGCAGCAATTGCAACCAATCTGGGCAATCACTGCTGCTTATTTTCTCTTACAGGAAAAAATCTCCAAACGCTTTCTCCCTTGGGCTATTCTCGCGATGATCGGAGCATTTCTCGTTAGTTTCAAAGACCTCAGCATCAACTGGCAAAATAATTCCCAGACGATCATTGCAGCAATTTATGCACTCCTCGCTGGTGTGATCTGGGGTGCCTCCACTTCTACTTCCAAAATTCTACTCAAAGAAGCTGGCTTTCTGGAAGTACTTTTTCTCCGCTTCGTTATTGCAGCAATCACCAGTTTAATTATTTATTTTTTCCAGGGCGGACAAGTCGCAGGTATGGCGATCACTCCAACTCAAATTATTTCTCTTCTCATAGTCACGCTTTCGGCTGGAGCTGTAGGAACCGGAATCTACTATTACGGACTGCGTCACACGCCAGCCCGGATCAGCACCATTGCCGAGCTTGCCTGGCCAGCGTCAGCATTTCTCATTGGAATTTTTTATTTTCACGAATCCTACTCACTCACGCAAATCATTGGCATGATAATTTTAATTTTTGGCATTTTTCAGGTAGTAAAAATCGGAAGACGGTGAATAAAATGGAATCTGGAATCAGAATGAGAGTGAAATTTGAAATTTGGAATTTGCAAATTGCAATTTGGGTAAGAAAAAGAGGGAAAAGTTAGAAGCTACTAGTTAAAAGTTAAAAGATAAGAATCTAGGAAAAATGAAAGCTGGGATCCGGAATCTGAAATCTGATTTTCTCAGCTACGAGCTACAAGCTACCAGCTACTATTTTTACTACTTGATACATGATACCTGATACTATTTTTCACAGCAAAATTATTCATGGCAATAAACTCGGCCGGACAATTGGCTTTCCGACACTGAATCTTACCAAAGTTGATTTTGACTTTAAACCAGGTGTTTATGCTGTGAGAGTTACTCTCTCCGGACAAATTTATCCTGGAGTATTATACCTTGGTCCCCGATATATCCTCGGTGAAACAAAAACGATTTGTGAAATTCATTTACTCGCCCAAATCTCTGAAGTTTACGGCGAAAATATCGCATTCAGACTTGTAGGATTCATTAGAGCACCAAAAGATTTTGCCAACTTTCAGGAACTGCAACAACAAATTTCCACAGATATTATTCAGGCTAAGAAGCTCCTTGCTTAAAGTTAATATTAATAAAATCAAAAAAGAGCGAATCATGCGATCCGCTCTTTAAATTTATGATTTAGACAGATTAAGCTGCTACAGGTGTAGGTGGCATAATTCCCATAATCGCAATTTTCTGCTTGTCAGTGGGAGACACTTTAAGCATCAATGTATCACCAATTCTTGGGATCATAATTTTCGATACCATTTTTTCCACATCCAATTCATAAGCTTCTGGAGTACCTGGATTAACTTCCAGTTTCATTTGAAGTACTGGATTAAAATTAATCAACTTTCCAGTATCAGCAAGTGTTTTAACCAATGCTTTCGCATCAACTCCTGAAACCATCAATTCCTGCATTTCTTTGGCATCATCCATCGCACTTTGGGCTGTAGCCAAACCATCATTTGCCTTATTGACAAAATCCTTACCCATAAACATTTTGGTAAGTCCACCTGTAATCCCGCTATTCATTGTCTTGTTTGCCTGATCAATGGCAGCTTGAGGATCATCAGTATTTGGTCTTTTAAATCCAAACATTTTGAAATTTTAAAAAATAAAATATGGTAATAATTGTTTAACAGATATTAGGAATTATGTCAAAAACTAGAACTTATAACTAATAATTGTGGCTATAATAGCCTGAAATTTTAAATCTGGTGTGCATATTCGAAATTAACTTCAGCAGATTTAAAATGAAAGGTCTATAGATTTTTTAAATTTATCAGATTGACAAATCAATTATTCAATTGTACAGTAATTCTGTACTTAATAAATTTTAATCCATGGATAACAAAATTTCTTATACTCAAGCAAGACAAAATCTCAAAGCGACTTTAGATGATGTTGCCAATAATAAAACAGTTACTACTATCTCCAGACGACATGGTGATGATGTAGTGGTACTTGCTGCTGACCAATATTCGGCAATGGCAGAAACCCTTTATCTGCTTTCCAATCCAAATAATGCCAAACATCTCAAAGATTCCATTAAAGATGTAAAATTAGGAAATGTTGTAGCTATTGATCTGGATAATTTATGATAATCACTTTTACTAAACTAGCTGCAAAAGATCTATTTTACTGGAAGAAAAAGGACAATAGAATTTTTTTACGGATAAAGTTTCTTCTCAGAGAAATTGAACAAAGTCCCCTTACCGGTATTGGTAAACCAGAAAAATTGGTTGGCAATCTTGCTGGCTACTATTCACGAAGAATCACCCACGAACATAGACTGATTTACAGTAATCGGACTGATCAGATAACTGTCATTTCCTGTCGCTTTCATTATTAGAAAATACTCTATTCCTGATACTGCCAATTATAAGTTTTGACAATCGTCCCTTGCTTTTCTGCTTTGGCGGTATCGGTAGTGTATGTTGAAGCATTTCCGATTTTTTCTTCAATAATATATGGCTTACTGTCAATTAATTCAAAAACTGTATCTGATAACATATCAGCATAACCTTTATCAGACAGTTCAAACCAGCGTTCAGGTATGGCATAAAAAGTCTCTGTAGCACCAAGCTGATTGGCTTCTGCACCTTCAGCATAAAATCCATTTAGCATTGATGCAAATGAGTCAATTGGCAAAAGTGCTTTGTTTCGATAGGCAGCAAAAATCACCCCAATTCCATAACTATTCTGACGTTCCCTTTCTGAAGTTTTGTGAATTAAGGCAATGTAATTATATTGATTAAAATAACTATTATAAGGATTTTGGGGTAAGCCTGCTGGAAAAAGTAAATGATATTGTGCTTCAATTCGGCACTCTGAGACATTGGCAGTAAGTGCGACAGTTCCCTGAATGCCATTACCACTAATTTTTAGCACTTTTTTATCAAACTTAGCAGCATTACTTTGACATTCTGAAATGCTGAGTTTCTTTTTGCTTGTAGTAGAACCAGTTGATCCATCAGATGAGGAGTTCTTGTTACCAAAAGCGATGATAAAAATTACAATACAGCAAGCACTGACTAAGCAAACTCCAAGTACAGCAACTACTGCAAGGGCTACTTTGTTTTTTAAGATGGATGCAGGTTGTGTCATGGGGGTATGGATAATAATTGATTAAGTATAACCCAGATTAAAATGAAAATGAAGTTAGATTCATTAGTAGGATTATAATAAATTGTTGATCGACCAAAATTTGATCTTTAATTTAACCTAATATTCATTTCCTCGATTTTCTTGCAACAATTTCCTGATATTTCTGGTTTATATATATAGAGCCTGAGAAAGCTCTACTATTTTACTTTTTATTTAAATCTCCATGTATAAAAAACTTCTCGTCGTGAGTGCAACAGCAGTTATCTTAGTTATCAGCGCAGTATATTTGAGACCCAGCAAGGCAGCTACTCAAATGCCACTACCATCTATCCCAGTTACAAGCAATTATGAAACAATTTGCTCCAATCCTACTTATGTGCATCCCAATAGCTGGAATACCATCGCTTCATATTGTTCCACAGGTAAAAAAGTAATTTCAGTCTATAGCTACCACACTGGTGGCATCGATAATATTTTTCAACTTGGTTGTTCTCCACAAAATCTTACTTATGAACAGCCTGGTATGAAGTGTGTTTGGAATAATAAATCTGCCAGCTCAATTCAGGTAACTACCTGCGTCGTTTGTGCCAAATTTTAAAAACCAAAATATATGAATCACAATGAGGTGGATAAATTTCCACCTCATTCATTTAAAAGACAGTAATCACTTAAATTAAGTTGTACTCGTATATAAAATATCGGATTATATAACTAGTTATTTACCAATCATGCAACTCGAACAAGAACAAAAGTTAATTGCAGAATGTCGCACTAATAAGACTGCGTTTAGTGAGCTTTATCAGAATTTTACCAAAGACATCTATCGCTACACATATTCAGTCAGTGGTAACAAAGAACAAGCAGAAGATCTGACTTCCAAGACTTTTCTAGTTGCCCTCGAAAAAATCTCTACTTTCGAATGGCGTGGTATTTCCATTAAATATTGGTTTTTACAAATTGCCCGTAATCTTATTTATCAAAATATTGTCACAAAAAATGACTTAAGTGTCGAAACCGATCTTCAGGAAGAATATCTGGTAGACCTTGACGAAAAACCACTCGAAGAACAAGCAGTTGATACAGAACAACAAAAGTTACTGAAAGAACTGATATTTCAACTGGATCCAGAATCTCGAGAAATTATTACTTTGAAAATCTGGGAAGATATGAAATTTAAAGAAATTGCGGAATTTTTAAATGTAAATCAGTCAACAGCTATCAGCAAGTTCCATCGTGGGGTGAAAAGTTTACAAAATATGCTTGCGAAAAAAGACTACAAGAAATTTTACAGTATCAATCCTCTCTTAATCTTAATCGGGATCAAACAATTAAAATCAGCTTTAACTTTAGCTCCCGATCCAACTTTTTTAACAACTTTATCAGATTTGGTAATTACCAAACTTAATAATTTTCAATTTAGCACATTAACAAAAATGAATCCGAAAACTATTTCTGCAAATCATCTAAGTACTGCAGTTACCACTGCCAAAGCTACTGCAATTGCTGTTAAATTGGCAGTGATCATTCTTCCAGTTATCGCTGTTGCCACTGCCTCTATCGCCTTTATTACAGTTAAAAATGAAAAATCTACACCCAAAGCCATAATTTCACCTACAATTACTCTTACTCCTTCTTCAATAATACCAACTGACTTGACAGCTACTCCGACTAATACAGTTGTCAGTCCGACAGCAGGAATAGATACCTCTAATTGGCAATCATACACCAATAATGCTTTTCCATTTAGTCTGAAATATCCACCAACTTGGGTTCTAGATACAAGTATCGATCCGAAAACTATTGTTTTCAGATCACCAGTTGGGGAAAACTGTACACAAGGTAAAGTACTTGGCTCTTACGAAATTTTCTTCGATATGAGAGATACTGATTTTACCCAATTAAAAAAAGGTTACTGGCCTGGAACTATTGCCGACCCCAAATTGGATAAAACATTTGCAATTAATAATTCTCAGCAAAAATTTCAATATTTCCAGTCAGGAGAAGGCGAACCAGATAATTATGATAAGCCAACATATTATATTTCAACTTTATTTGAGTCCTATGTCTATTTAGTCAACAATAAATACACTATTGATTTTGAATCTTCCGGTTTTGGTAAAACTGATCTAAACTTCAAGCCCATTTCTCAGGATTGCACTCCAGATACCATAGTTGCTCAGGAAGCTGCGGAGGTTTTGAAGAGTGTGAGGTACTAATAAAAATAAAGATCTTATCAGTCCAATAAAATTGGTGTTTGTGCAAATATCAATTAGCTTCTCGTATTTGACAGCCATTAAATTTAGCTGAAAGTATTAGAATCCCAATCTCAAATCGATTATTCCTTCGGTTCTTCTTTTTTATAATCTGCACTTTCTTCTCTTAACAATTGGGAAATATGTAAATTTCATTAATATCGTCTCAAAAAACTTGCCGAATCGTCTCAAAATGATTTGATTACTGTAAATCTAAGAGAGACATTGGTTGGGATGATTGCCCAAGATCAAACTTAGCTCGTTTCGTGATTAATAAGTCGTAATTCATGATAAATTTGACTGCGTTGCTGTATTAATCAACTTTGTTTTGAACTGATCATACTCTTTTTTTACCATTTCCCACGAGGCTGAATCCAGGTATAAAACTCTACCATTATATGTAATGCTTGTTTTGGGATGAAAAAAATTCAGGAAACTACTATCTGGAGCATCAAAAATCATCTTCTTATAACTTAAGAATATACCTTTATTCAATACAGTAAAAATCAAATATGGTTTGAGAAATATGCCCTGAGGATAAAATTTCACCACAATACACCCTCGATAACCTATCCAATTAATCCAAATACTACTAAAGTGTTTGATATAAATTGGAGTCAGTTGTTTTAATATATTGATATCTTCATTTGATATTTGTTTCCAGCCAGCTATCATTTCAAATACAAAACCAAACACCACCCAAACAAGAAGAAAATATAAAATATCCATAATTAATAAATGGCGCGGAGCACTAGTGAATTAAAGACTTAAAAGCATCATATCAACAATATGGAATAAAGACAATTACACGTAATCGTTGCCCACAACCCTGTTTTTTCATTCTTCGCCTCTTCCTCAGCTTTCTGAAAAGACTCTTGATATTTATAAGGCTTATTATAAGTGTATTCAAAGGCATAACCAGTTTGAATCATTTGAAAATTTATTGATTCTTCTACCCCTGCTACAAATACATACGCCAAAGTACGATCATACTTATCTTTTTCTCCTTGTGTTGGATCAAGTTCAATAAAAACATTCTGGCCATTTATTAATTCAGTAATTTTAATCTTAGCTTCATTTCCAAAACATTCCTGGGCATTCGTAGACTCTGGTGAATCAATGCCGATTAATCTAATCTTTCCAAGAGTTTCCACTGTTATTGTATCTCCATCAATAATCTTAGTCACTTTATAAAATAACTTTGGAACTTCAGTATCTGTTGGAATAAAATTAGCAGTAGGTGTTGTTGTCAAAATCGATCTTTCAGGATTTACAGCCGCATCTGGTAAGACAATACTGATTAAAACACAGCTCAAACAACACCCTAAACAAATAAATAGCAATCCTACTCCAATTAGCAAAAGAAGAGGAAATGATTTGAATGCTGCTAGATTTTTACTGTACTTTTGTTGGTTTTTTTTCATTTTTCAGGATAAACGACTGTAAAAAGAAGGTAAAATAAGAATTATCAAGTCTTGATTAATATTTTTTCCATATGAACTTTCTCATCTCTGCTCATCACGATAAAACCATTTTTCTGATAAAATTTTTGCGCTTGTTTCATCACTGGTAATGTAGAAAGCACAATTTTTTCATAATGATTTTGTCTAGCAAAGAATAATACTTTATCGAAAAGAGTTTGTGCTAAACCTTGACCTCTGTATTGCTTAGCCACAAATAGTCTCTTCAAACGTGCTATTTTTGGTTGATCATATTTTAAAGCAATCGTGCCAATTATCTTACCATCCTGCTCGGCAATATAAAAAACGCCATTCTTAGCAAAATATTCTTTTTGTACTTCATATAAATCTGATAAAAAAGCTATTTTAAGGTTAAAAGACTTTACAAAAAAATCTTTAAAACTATTAATCTGCTTTTTAATTCCAACTTCAGGAAATTCATTACGAATAACACCATGAATAAAATCTAATACTGCTTCTTTATCTCTGTCTTGATATATTCTAATTCTTTCCATAAATATTTAAATATCCAAGATTATTATACTGCAAAACCCTTACATTCATCATTATATAGAGTATAATAACCATCAATTATAATGAATATATGCAACAACTGACGACCATTATTCAGAGATTCTTTCCTGAAGAATCCATCATCAACAAATCAAATATCAAACTAATAGATACTTGGAAATCAGGTTTAAGTTTTGGAAAATATTTTCATTTAAAACCACTTCCAATGGTAGAAACGGATAAAAAGCTATATTTTGATAAACGAGTACCTGTGATATTACAATCATTTATCTCCATGTTAGTCGGCCCAATATGGTTGACTGCCTTTCTTTTTATAATACAACTAGTTTTCAAGTTCAATTATCCCATTATCTTCTATGGGATTGCTATAATGGGTGGCATTTTCGTCGGTATTATCAATCTATTCATCAACATCTTTACCATCCAAAATATCTTCGCTGTTGATAAATCTTGGATTACTAAACGACAGAAAGAAGCAGATACTGAAATTATTACTGGGCATATACCAAGTGGGAGCAACACTTATTTTCTAATTTCTTTTTTAAGCAAAGAGCAAAAAGCAACTTTATCATTGCTTGACAGATTCCCAGGCAGGCTACTTTTGGATACCAATTTCACTTTAAAAATTCAATCCAAATAGTCCATTCTGCTTTACAGAAGGCATTTGTGGAAATGGAAAAGTTAGGATGAGATTTTAAATCTTTGCAATAATCTTTCGAAAAAATTTATCTTTCTGAAACGAATATTCTCTTTTGGGATTACAAGTTAAATTACATTATTAAAAGATCTTTGATTAACTTTATTACTGATATCCAAGACATCTTGTATCATACTTGTATTGCCCCCTAAAATACTACCAGGTAGATCTGCTACATAAAATCTATCTACTCCTCGAAGAAAACTTTTTGGATTATTAGCAACCGTTGTGGGTCCTAATTGCAAACCTTGCAATAATTCTCCAGCAATATGCATAGCTAATGGATGTAAAGAAGGCCTTTCGCCATCAAATTTATCCTTAATAATTGTCCGCATCCCATCAACACAAGCGTTATCTGCTTCAGGAGTACTTGCATGCGCTCCAGTTAATGTCCTCCACTGGTTTTAGTGTTACAGATCCTACTCTATCAATCTGAACTACAAGTCTATTAAAAATAGCTGTGGTCATTAATAATATCAATTAAGTATTTGATGCCAATTATATCCAAGAAAGAAGAAAATCCAAAGTAATTCTTTAATTGCTTAGTTTCAGATTTTGCAAATATCGTCTCAAAATAATTTGATTTAGGATCAAAATACAGTAGATGATAAACCAATTGTGAGAATGAAAGACTATCAATTGAATTAAACCAGAAGTCATCAAACATAAAAGGAAATACCTATACGTTATTTAGGACAGAGATACTTTTAAAAGATGTATTCCAGCTAAAGATAAGACTAGATGGTAATCAAACATAAAGAAGCATTAAGTTGAGTTAAATATCACAATCACGATATTGAATAATCTAGAAAAAATATAATATACTAAAACGTATCAAATTGTTATGTTCCAGACATGCCATTAAAAGAACTAACCCGAGAAATTGTTTCTGCTGTGATATTTTCTAGTGATAATAAAATATTATTTTAGCCCGAGTATTAAAATATCCCTATGGGAATTATCTTTTCAGTTCTATCAGCATTATTTTTTGGATTATATACATTACCCAAAAAAGGTAGTCATCTGCCTCCCTTTATGTATACCATCTTAATGGCGCTTGGCTTTACAAGTACAGCTACAATTGCTTATTTAATCTATTAAATCATAATCTCCTCTATTCTGTACTTGCAGGTATTTTGTGGGGAATTGCCTTTACATTACTAATCAAGGCGATTGATGAGATTGGAGTTGTCAGATCAAATCAGTGGAAAAATTTGCAAGGACCGGTTGGCGTGATCTTGAATCTTATTATCTTAGGTGAAGCATCATTAGTTAACCCGTTTTTGGCTATTCTTTCAAGTTGCTTAATCTTCGTCTCCGCATCTGTCTTCAACCTTAAATCAAGCTTTATTACCAGAACAAAAAATAACGGAGTAATATTTGCAATTGCTTCCGGCATCCTTTTTGGTATCGTTTCATTAATTAATAATTATGTGATTAAAACCGCCGGAATTTACAATCAGGAATTAGTATGGGCACTTTCTATTCTTGGAACATTAATTGTAATTGCTTTAGCTCAAAAAAAATTTACCACAAAAAATCTAGGAACTAATAAAGAAATATTCTCAGCAATTGCATCAGGATTTCTATATTTTGGAGCATCAGTATTTATGCTTTTAGCATTCCAAAATCTGGAATCATCAATTGCGTTCAATATCATCCAACTCAATTTCCTTGTCGTTATAGCTTTCGGAGTCTTTTGGTTCAAAGAATATCATCTCCGTCTCCATTGGAAAATACTCACACTTGGAACAATTTTAGCTACTGCCGGAATATTTATTCTGAGCTTTGCCAGAAGGTAGATTTTAGAATGTGCCCAAATTAACTCCCGCGTATCAAACGCCTAGCTCCAACGTATCGTTATAATACGCTAGATATATAATTTTGATACGCAAGAATTATGCAACAAAACCAATTCTATCCCGAAAAACAAAATAAAATCATTGTTTTGCAATACAAATTTGAGAGGAAAGTAGATTTTTAACTTTTACTCGCAGTTTTGATATACTTACATATCTTTGTAATAAGAATTCATGTCGGATAGGATGTTAAAATTAATAACCAATTCTCCCATAGAATCATATACGAATTCAGAAAATCCAGAACTATTAATAATTTCTGGCATGCATGGTGATGAGTTTAGTATTATTAACGATTTAAGAGACTTTTTGAAAGAAAATATCGATAAATTACCACCTTGTTTATTTATACCAGAAGCTAGTCCTACAGCCGTAAAAGCACAAACCAGAAAGAACTCTAATGAAAATGATTTAAACAGGTCATTTTCTGAAAATACAGATGATTTAGAAGCAAGTCGTATCATCAAACAGCTCAATAATTATCATTTCAACAATGTATTTTCTTTTCATGAGGACTTAGAATCAGATGCTTTTTATTTCTATACTAGTCAGAGAATATCTAGCAAAATTTTAGATGAATTCCGCAATGATCTAATAAATCATGATATTTCACTCTTTTCTGGAATTGATGATCAGAATGATCCAACCCTTTCTAACGTAGTAAAAGATGGTTATATTTATGAGCCTTTTTCTCAGAATCTTGCAACCTCAGCAACTTAAAAGAATTGGGGTTATCGACATAGTATTTTTAAAAATTTTACAACGTTTGAAATACCCAAATCATTATCAGAAGAAAAAAAATTCTGGCTAATAAATAAAGTCTTTGAAATAAATATATAACATTTTTGGTAAGAGTTTACGTAATTCGTAGTTCGGGATAAATTTTATTTGTTTCTTCTTTTTTCCGAATTACTAATTACGAAATACAAATTTCGCAAATTTTGGATTATTGTGTTGAGTCGAGCTTGGCTCGTTTCGTAGTTAGTAATTCGTAGTTCGGGATAAATTTTGCAGGCAAAATTTATGGAGATGGCGGGGATCGAACCCGCGTCCAGAAAACTTACCGATTCTCAGTGTACAAGCGTAGCTTACTTGGATTTTTAGACGAGAAGTTGATAGAAGTAAGCTAAAACCAATTCCCGCCAGCAGACATTTTGCGTGGGACTTAGCAGAATGCTATTGCTAAGTCTTGTATCCTGACTATGTTTCTCCTAGTGCCTCCCATCAGGAGAGAAGAACACTAGAAGGTTACCGCGCTTTCGCGCTTATCCCTGGAGAAACTCCAGTTTAGGCAACAACTCCGTTGAAAGCTAATGCAGGAGCAAAGGAAGCAGCGATAGCTGCAACTGTGCCCTGTACGCCAGCAACGAAATCTTGAAATTTGGTTTTGACGCTTATTATGCGGCCCGGTCAAAATAACCGGAGGACCAGTTTGTTTTACGAGGACTCCGTATCCAAAAACCTCGGCTTGCCAAAAACCAGTAATATTCCCTGTCGAAGCCATACATCCCCCACCAAAAAATCGGTATCCGGTGACCGGTTATCGGTTTCAAAATTTATTTTCTGGTGGGGAACGTCGAAAGGATTGTCAAAGAACAAAATAATTATAACACGAAAGTCAAAATTCGTTACTTACCTTTTTAATCTTAAATTGTTTTTTTATTTGATTACTCCAATCTTCAAAGTCGCCAAAGTCGTTTCAGCTTTTCCTGGATGCGGGCCTAAACCATTACGATTGTTAAACAGATTGGTGCCATCAATACCACAAGCCTGCAATATTACGTCACCACCAGGATGGCGTCCGACAAATGAAGTCAAATCATAAACGTTACCACCAACAATTGTCCAACAATCGTTAGCTGTACTATGCTTCGCAACATCAGTAATAGTATACGTTTGCGACTGTACTATCGTAACAATATTTTTAATAGTAGAATTGGTAGAACTGGATGTCTTACTACTGCCGCAGCCTACCAAAAGTAATGAAATTCCCACAGTAACAAAAATAATTAATTTTTTCATCAGTTTAAAATTTAAAAGATAAGATGCTAAAACGTAAGAGCAACCACCTTGATCACAAAAAAACCGTAACATCAGCAAAATTCGTTATTATGAAATCCGAAATCTGAAAGAATTATGCAATTTGAAATTTGCAAATAGCAATTTGGAGAAGAGCTCGCCGCACGGTTTGCAGATCTGCAAACCCTCCTGTTAAACCTAATATTAATTTACTGATTTCAGATTCCGGATTCCAGTTTTCATTTTAATCCTTTTTCCTGAACATATTTCAGGATTAATCCGTTAACTCGTTAATATTTTAATCTTTTATTTCAACTACTCATCCACCTTTTCTTTTGTATCACCAATTTGCTACACTAATACTTATTACTTTTTTAAAATATTATTATGATTCAACCTAATCGTCGTGCTGTAATTATCGGAGCTGGCATGGTTGGCTCTACAGCAGCCTATGCCTTGATGCTTCGCCAAATTGTTAGTGAAGTTATTTTAATTGATATCGCCAAGGAATTGGTGGAAGCTCAAGTAATGGATTTGCAACAAAGTAGCTCGTATGCACCAGGCGTCAAGGTTTTTACCGGTACTTATCAAGATGTGAGACCTAATGATATTGTAATAATAACCTGTGGCGCCGCTCAAAAACCGGGCCAGTCGAGACTTGATCTTGCCAAAATCAATGTTAAAATTGTCAATCAGGTAATTGACCAACTTACCGCCGTGGCCAAACCATTATATATTTTAATTGTCACTAATCCTGTTGATGTAGTTACTTATTTTGCAATTAAACAGGCTAAAATGCCCCAAGGAATGGTTTTTGGTAGTGGTACTTCCTTGGATACAGCCCGGATTCGCTATTTCATCAGTGATAAACTCAATCTTAATCCCATTAATATTCATGCCTATCAACTAGGCGAACATGGCGACAGCTCATTTTTCGCAGAAAGTATTGCCAGTTATGGTGGTCTACCTATCACAGAAAAACTAAAAATGGAAAAAATTCAAACCAAACAATTAGAAAAAGACGTTCGCGAATCCGCATATAAAATTATCGCCGGTAAAAAATCCACTTATTATGGGATTGGTGCAGTAATTGCCAGCATCGTCGAGGCGTTAGTGACAAATTCTGGAAGGATTTTTCCACTCTCCACACTACTTGAAGGTGAATTTGGACTAAATAATGTTTGCTTAAGTTTGCCCGTCCAACTTAATTTTCAAGGCGCCCAGCAAAGAATTATTCCTAAACTCAATGCTTCAGAATTAACTAAATTGAAAAAATCTGCTAAAGTAATAAAAGCAGCCATCACGGCAATTTAATACCAGGCAAAAATAATTAATGAATTTTCTTCAACAAAATCTAACCAATTGGAACTCTAAGCTAAAAAATTTAATTTTTAATAATTTTTTTATTAATTGTAATTATTTTATCTCTTCCTCAACGATTAGTTTTAGCCAGTGAACTCACTGCCAAACTTGAACTTACACCACAAAACTTACTGGCACAAGCTGGTGAGACAATTGTAGTAGATCTGAATCTGGATACAGCTTCAGAATCAGTAAATGTAGTAAATGCAGTTATTATTTTTCCACAAAATCAACTGGAATATTTAAAGATAGACTATAACCAAAGTGTGTTTGATGAAATAGTAAAAGCCCAAGAACTTCAACCTGGAATAATTGAAATCTCTCAATTTGTAAGTCCTGGAAATGCTTTCACAGGGCAGGGCAAACTAGCTAGAATATATTTTAAATTAAAACAAAACAGTTTTTCCGAAATAAAAATTGATAATACTTCCTCACTCTTAAATACTAGAGCAGAAAATATTCTTGTAGACCGGAGCTCTGCATTTGTCAGTTCCAGCTTTCTTGCTCAAGCACCTTTACCTGCTACTGGAGATATTCCTTTTATCAGTAAGTTAGGAAATAATACACTTCTCATCTCGATCTGGGGAGTAATATTGATATCCATTCTATTAATAATTATTGCCGGTTTAAAGCACCGACATCGTAAATTAGAAGAATTTCATCCCATCTAATTCATAATTTAACTTCAGTTGAAGATCAAACTAAAAAAGAAAAATTTATACTTTCTGGTTTCCACTATTGCTATAAGTTTAGTAACTATTGGTTCTAGTTGGATGCTTCTCAAAATTGGAAGTCTTGACCCCCGTTTACTTGCGAAATTAATTCAAACCCAGGATACTGCCTGCTCTCAAGCTGATATTACCGGAGCCAACAACATCAAAGATAATAAGGTCGACAGTTATGATTTAAATCTAGTACTGACAAATTGGAACTGGCAAGTAACTCCACGCGACACCCGTGCAGATCTCTGGGGATCTGCTACCACCATTGACCAAAAAGTTGATATCTATGACATCTCTAGAGTTTTATATTGCTGGCGTTTAGAAACTGAAAAAAAATCCGGTACCACCACTTGTGGTGATGGCGTATTAAATTCAGGAGAAATGTGTGATCCACCCTATTCCAATCAAGGCTGTAATGCTAATAAAATTTGTAATAATAGTTGCCAATGTGTTGTGACCACTAGTAATCCACCTCCAGCTAATTCGCCAACTCCTGGAACAATTTTACCATCCAGTAATACTCCAACCTTGACTATTGCACCTAGTATTGTGGTCCGACCTAGTCCTACTACAATGGTGGCTAATACACCAACCCCTACTCCGATAAATACAACTGCTCCGACAAATACACCAGCTGCTGCTACTGGTACTTGCACCTGTTCAGCCACAGGATGTGCTGATGTCTGTCTGGGTATTGCCTGTAGCAATCAGTGCACTAGTGACCGTCAGTCAGTGCAACGTCAAACTACCCAGGCACAATGTACAGTGAGCTACTGTACTCCAGTAGTTTGGACTGCAGCCAGTGATGCTTGTGCCAAAGATTCCCGCTGTAAAAAAATAACTGCAGTTAATGATGTGAAAGCTGACTGGAGTCCGTGACTGTAGAAAAATTATAGCTAGCTTATAATATGTGTCAAATTGGAATTTATGGTTCAGCTGTTTGACTTTTTTTCTGTATAAACTCCTCGAATGTCATTGCTCTATTTCCTTGAGATCTTTTGAGATAATATTGTAAAAGCTGCGTTGCTCCTGGAATTGCTAGTGCATACTGATTTGCCTGAACTATTAATTCAAATATTTTTTGTAAATCTGTTATCCGAATATCTGGTGTATCTGCTGCAATTTTTTTAGTAAAGATCACTGTACTAATATTACCCAATAAATCCCCAGGAATCACTTCGTCTGTTAAATTTTGCTCCTCATTAACACATAAACTTGCTGGTTGAAGTAAAGCAGACACAGGACAATCTCGCAAAATGTAATTTTCAACATCATCTCGTAATCTAACTGTCAAATGATCACCTACTACTCCAGTAACAGAAAGAATTAACTTACTTAAACTATCATGTAAAGTAATGAAAATAGCATTACCATATTCTTCACAATAAGAATTGTATTGTATTTCTTTAATTATTACCTGACCAGTTATAATTTGATGGCCAGGTTTATTATCTGGAGAAAATTTATTTTGTGGAGTAGCAAGCAAAACAATAGGGGGTTCATATACTATTACTCTTGAAGGGACTTCAATCATTTTTTATCAAACTTTTCTGATTATCCCACAAAGATTCCACTTTTTTCTACTGAAAACTGAATATTTAATAATTCTATATCCAATTTTATAAAGGTAGTACTACCAAAATTCGCCCTGCGCTATTCGATCTTCCTCCTACAGCTCAGCCAGCTCATTCAAATCTGCATCCATCTGGTCGAATACAGCTGCATCGCTTTTTAAGCCCTGGCTTTGTTCATCAATATTTTTTATAGTATTATTTATTCTAAAATTATTCAGACCCGTTGGACTAAAATTAAAAATCACAATAAGTCCAACTACCATCGCCAACACTAAATAACCATAACTAAATATTACCAGCCATTTCGACTGCTGAGTTTTTGCCTTTATTTTTTGTAAAACCCGTACCTGACTTAATTGGATATCAAAATTTTCTTCAGAATTACTGAGTGAATCACCCAGATATTTTTCAAAATTGTGGTTTAAATCATTTGTTGCCATGATTGTTTAAGTTTTTAATTAAACGATTATGAATCACTTTGGCATTATTGATAGTAATCTTGAGTTCGGCTGCCAATTCCCGAAAAGTCTTGTGCTTCATATATTTAGCTTTGATCAAAAACTGTTCCCGTTCTGATAACTGATTAACTAATTCACTTAAAATATTTTTCAAATTAGCATTTCCCGGATTAATTCTTTGCTCAGAAACTATTTCTAGATCAGTATTCTCATCAAATTCTCGGGTTCTTATCTCAAGTTGATATTTTTTTCTCAAATATGTATTTAACTTATTTCGGGCAATGCCAAAAAGAAAATTCTGCCTGGTTTCTTTTTCAATCTTCTCCCAATTTTCCCAGATTACAATAAATGTTTCAGCTGTCAAATCTTCAGCATCAACCAACTTCGGTACTCGTCTTAAAAAATACTTGATTAAAACTAAAAAACTTTTCTGATAAAATGTATTAAATTCCGCTTCGTATTTTCGGGACATAGGTTAAAACGGTAATTGGTATCCAGTGAGCGGACAGTTAATTAAAAAGCTAAAAGTTAAAAGCTAAGAGCTAATAGCTCAAAAAAATTAGAGAATTTTCTCCTCTTCTAACTTTTATCTCTTAACTTCTAACTATTTCATTTTCCTCTAAATTGCAAATTCCAATTTTCATTCTGCTTCCAGTCTATTCCACCGTGCCAAAATCTTTAAAATCACTACTGGCATCAAGTTGCTTTACATCACTTTCCAGATATTTTAACACTTGATCAATATCACTATCAGCATTAGCATTAGTACTAGTGGTACTTACTGCAGGTGTACCTGTCAGCTCATTATCAATATTTAAATCCGGGATTTCATCTTTTTCATTCAAAACTTGATCAATTGCCTGATTCACTGCAGCTGTATCTTGATTTCTTTTGCTGATTCGTCTTTGTAAAGCTAAGCCCAGACTCAATATTACAAGCAAAGATGCAACAGCAATTATGATTAAATTCTTTTTATTCATCTTTTTAAATTAAAAGTTTCAAAATAGCAAAAAGCTCCGGTTAAAATTCCGGAGCTCTTATTATTTATACCTTTTTCGAGGCCTGTAAATCAGGTTTGATGGTTTCAATTATGTATAATCTGATTTGCAGTGATAATTCTCGTACTTTTTGTAAATCAGTCCTTGCCGCTTCAATTTCTGCTTTGAAAGCACCTTCGCTATTCCCACAAGCCAATGTCTTAGACTGATTCAGGTGGTTAATATAATCCTGATAGGATGTTTTAAATTGCTCACGGTATTGATTCAATTGAGTTAAATCAGCTTCCAACTTGGTAGTATCGTAACCTTTAGTTTTCAAAACTGGAATTAACGCTGTTAATTTTTCACTAACCTTTTGGAATCTCTCATCATAACGTACTTTATGGGCAGCATAACGCGACAAAATTAAATCTACTCGTGCTGTGATAATCTCACAGCGATTTTCGATTTTAGTTGGAGAAACTGTATCCCGAACAGCTGCCTCAGCTGTCAAAGCCATCGGCACTCCTGAAAAAATAACTACTGCCATAACTGAAAATACCTTGAAGAGAAGTTTATTTGGCATTTTTTGTTTTTCTAATAAATTAAATACTGCTCTTACTTATTAATTCGCCGGGGGTTACAAAAAATAAATTTCCCGGCCAGCTGCTTGATCTCCTTCCGTAACCAAAGTTTTTCAGTTACTCCGATATCGCCATTCCAGCTAACTGGAAACAATTTGCTGAGAAAATCACGCTCTTTTTGTCTGAAGGTAAGTAGGTAATTACAATTTTCACCAATGCTGGGAATGGAATAAAAAAGGTAATCACTTTGGACATTTTTCAATTCAGTCAACAATTTTTCCCGATATTTATAGATAAATGTCTTACCATCCCAGAGCTCCAATTGCCCCATGGTCATTCTAAAGCTAGGATAATCTTTGTAATTGATTGCTAACTGGATTAAATTTGTTCCAGATTCTAAAATAATTTGCTCAACTTCCTGATAATAAACCTCAAGCCAATTTTTTGGCAAATCTGTATATTGCAATAATTCTTCTGCAGCTTGCCTGTCCGATTCTTTGGTAATCTGCGCCTGTAAATTCAAAGAATTGGAAATAATTGCCGTATAAAGTAAATTAGCACTGAGCTTCGAAATTCGATCCTGAACTTGTTTCAGGACGCAATTCGCTTTCCTCCATTCTTCCCAAATCAAAGTCGCACATGATCCTACTGGTTCGATAATACTGTTATTGCCTAATTTCTGCTGCCAGTAATCTTCATGCCCAAAATGATGATCAATCAGAACTGCTATTTGTTCTTCCTGTATAAACTTCGCAAAATACTTCGCTTCTGAAACATCAACAACTGCAAATTGATCGCCGCCTTCAGCTACATATTTCCGAACAATTGGCATTTCCCAACTCCGAATTGTCCTCGGAACTGATTCATTGAAGGGAGCCTCGAGTAATGTCACAGCATTTTTACCCAGTAACCTTTGCAATTCCGTATATGCCACAACACAGGCTAACACATCAATATCAGCATAATTACACCCGGAGGTGACAACTAGTCTACTCATGATTTATCAATAATTGGTAATTAATAAAAATTGGCTAAATATAATAATATCACCCAATATCCTAAAACAGGAATAAACACAATCAATGAAATTAAAAAGATTACCGAAATTTTTACAATTTTCTTTTGTCTCCTTTCACAACGTTTCAATTCTAATTTATCTAACCAATAAATTTGTGGACTAATCTCTCTAAAACAAGAAAAATCTCCTGGGGCAAATTTAATTCCAATTTTTTTTAGCTCAACTTGGCTAATTTGAATTGCTCTTTCAGCACTAAGAGCTTGTTTATCAAAAAAATACTGAAATAATTCCTGATAAGCCTTATCATATCTGGAATAGATACTCTGTTTAATTTTCCAGTTAGTAATTATATTCATAACTTCTTTTATTTCCTTTACAGATTTTAATTTTGAATTTTAACTTTTAACTATCCTTTATTCCTAGATTCCTAGATTCCTAGATTCCTAGATTCCTAGATTCCTAGATTCCTAGATTCCAATCAATTATAAACCATTCTCTCCTATTGCGCTAAATAATGCATAATTCTTTCTTTCTCAAGATAATTTGACTATAATAAAATTAATTAACTTCACCAAAATGCGCAAGCAATCTTATTTAGCAATAATTCCTGTCATTACTTACCAATACCAAAATAAATCTCATAAGCTTGAACTACAGAATTTTCCTCTTTGGTGCAGGATATCTTACATTTCACCATAAAAAATTATCCAGAAAATAGTTTCTGGATTTCTGGTTCAGAATTTCAAGTCATAATCTTGCTAACACTTTTTATAACATATATGATTATTATATTAGAAATCTTGAAAAAGTAATGTTTTCAGTTATCAAATTGAAATACGGATTAGCCATAATTAGTGCTTTTCTTTTATTATGCCTTTTTGTAGTTCCGGTCTTTGCCAGTTCTACTTATTACGTTGCACCTGACGGAGATGATTCCAATTCAGGCTTATCAATTTCGACTCCATTCAAGACAATACAGAAAGGCATAGATATGACAAGCGCTCCGGGCGATACAATTCTTGTAATACCCGGGAATTATACTCAGTCTGACAATAATATCTATGGCGAAGTCGCTTCTTTTGTCAATAAACATGGTGCACTCGGAAATAATATTATTCTCAAGGCTTATGATCCTGATCAAAGACCAGTTCTCAAAGGCTATTCAGGCATTAGGCTGGTAAATTCATCATATATTACTATAGATGGCTTTGAGATTGTTGATATTTCCCGTTCGGGATTTCCAATTTATATCTCTTCAGATCTAACTATAAAAAATAACTACATTCATTTAGGATTTGACGGTAATTGTAGCCCGAGTGAAATAGGCGAATATGCCGGTTGCACATACTATTCCAGCCTCGGTATTGGTGAGGTTAAAGGAAGACACGATAAAAATGGAGTTACCATAGTAGAACATGATGGTAGTCAAAATACAGGTTTTTCAATATGCAAAACTATAAATAGTACATTTAGTAATAATACAATTGAAAATTTAGATGAAAGCTTCTATGTCGGTAGTGCCGGCAATGTGGTGTCGGGAAACTGTTGGTCTCCGGAACAAGGCTTTAGCCGGACCTGGGTCGAAGGCAATGTAATTGAAAATAATAATATTATTAACTCCTGGAATGAGGCAGTTGAGCTCAAGCCTGATACAAGAAATAATATTGTTCGTGGTAATACTATATCAGCAACTAGGCAGTTTGTTGAGGGAAGCGAGATAGATGTCCGCGGACATAATAACGAAATCACTGATAATGTAATAGTTGGTTCTCCCAACAATGGAATTCGGGTAATGAGTGAATCCCCTTCTGACCCCGGTAGCGATAGAGTCGAAGCCTACAAATACTTAAATTCCGAAAGTGTTCCAACATATATGGCATCTTATGAAAACAATATTCACCATAATTATCTTTATTCCTGGGCGCAGTTTACTTACAATGCCAATGGAATTAGTATAACTGAAAGATCTGCAGCAAATATCATAAAGAATAATACTATTGTTGGTATCAGTGAGACTTCAGGAAATGTTAGTGAATACACCAGTATAAAATCACTTTCTTATCCTGGGATCGAAAATGTAATAATGAATAACTTGATGATAGGCGCTAGGAGAGTCTCTGGCTCAGGCATTACAAGAGGTGAATATCATGTTTATTCATATGCTGGTTATTTACCTGCTGAGAGCGATTTTAATGCATACTATCCGAAAACGAAAACTGATAGTACTACCTGTGTAGTGCGGTTGGGTTCTCTTGCTATCAAATGCCTAAACAATGACCCGTATAACGAACAGCAGGCATATGAGTTTCATTCTAAATTTATGGATACCAATCCTACAATTTCTGATGAAAGCCAGTGTAGCAGAGCGCAATTATTGGCTCTGCCGATTGAGCAACTGAGAGATAGAGTTATTTTATGCAGTACACCGAACATTGGCTCTCCAATCATTTCTAGTGCTAATGACGGGACAAATATCGGTGCTTACCAGGAAAATCCCAGCCCAACGCCAACACCCACTCTGACTGACACACCTACTCCTACTCCATTTGCTACAGCTGTCCCAACTTCAACCAACTCTCCAACCAATACACCAGTTTCAACTCTCATACCTACAAGCACACCTGCTAGTACAATCATTCCAATTACCACTGCTACAATCTTACCTACTAGTACAACTACTCCAATTACCACTGCTACAATCTTACCTACTAATACAACTATTCTAGTTACTACAAATGTACCTACAAACACTCCATTACAGGTCCATACGCTACGCCTATTGTTGTTAATACCAAAATTCCAACATCACGTTTAACATTTACTTTGAAACCTTCATCAATTCCAACCATTGTCTTAACCATACCACCCACAATAACTCCTACGACCGAATATATTCTTATCCCTACAATGATTTTTTCAAATGAACAAGCAACAGCAGAAATGTTCAAGATACAAGTGATTAGCCCCAATGGAAAACCTGCTACAAATGTAAAAGTCAATTTGAATGATAGAGATTACATAACCGACGATAAGGGCTTTATTCAAATTGAAAATATTCCAAATGGAACCTATAAAGTAGTCATCACAATCAATAATAAAGAATACATTCAATCTATTGTGCTAGGTGCTGCAGTTTCCCAAAAAACATTAACTATCAAATTATCAAATAGCTCAATTTCACCTATTATTTATATGATTGGAGCTTTTGGAACATTATGTATTGGCGGTATTATTATTTATCTCATCTTAAAAAAATTTAAGTGAGGAAATTATGATAATGATAATTTTCGGTAATTAACCGATAATCTTCTGTCCTTCACCACTATCCTCAACCAACATCCCGAATTCCTTTTTAATCTGTTCACGAATTTGATCTGATTTTGCCCAGTCTTTATTTACCCTGGCAAGTTGTCTTTCCTCAAGTAATTTTTTCACAGCTTCTGGTATCTCTACCTGATTTTCCTTCACTTCACTTAATTTCAAACCTAATACTTTATCAAAGTCCAAAACCAAATTTAATTTTTCCTGATCAGACAGGGCTTTAAAATTATTGGTTTTCCAAACCACTGCAAGTGCTTGAGGAATATTAAAATCATCTTCCAGAGCCCTTAGAAACTCATTTTTTAGGGTTTCCACCTCATTTTCGGCTGTATTTGAGCTACTTTCAGCTTTTTTCCAGTTTAGAACCTCTTTTTTCAGTTTGGAAAAGGCTTGCTTGGCTGCATCCAGTGCTTCCCAGGTGAAGTTTTGCTTAGAACGGTAATGCGCTTGCAAGAAAAAATAACGTAAGGCAAGTGGATCATAACCCTTAGCTTCAATATCGGAAACTGCATATACATTACCAAGTGACTTTGACATCTTCTGATCATCTACAGTTAAATGCTCGTTGTGCAGCCAGTAATGGACAAATTCCTTGCCACTGGCAGATTCGCTTTGAGCAATTTCATTGGTGTGATGAATCGCAATATGCTCAATACCACCCATATGTAAATCAATCGTATCGGCTAAGAGAGAGCTGGACATTGCACTACACTCGATATGCCAGCCAGGAAACCCTCGTCCCTTTTCAACTTCAGTTGAACTAAACGGTGACTCCCAGGTTTGCAAAGCATTACTATGCACTCCAGTTTTGAAAAACCATAAAGCAAAATCAAAGGGATGCTTTTTAGCTGGATCACTTACATCTCCGGTGCCAGAACCTTGACGATTTTCCTCAAGATTTTGCCGATTTAATTTATTGTAGTCTGCTTTTTTAGTAACATCGAAATAAATTGCCTTAGGTGTGGCGTAGGCAAAACCTTTATCCAGTAAAACCTGCACTAAATCTATCATTTGCTGGATAAATTCTGTCGCCCTTGGTGTATAAGTTGGCTGCAGAATATTCAACTTCTCCAAGTCAATATTAAAAAGTTCAATATATTTATTGGCAATTTTGTCTGGATCCAATCCTTCTCGTTTCGCAGCTTTTTCCATGCGATCTTCACCAGTATCTGCATCTCCGATGTTATCACCAGTCAGATGCCCAACGTCGGTATAATTACGAACAAATTTAACTTCATAACCCATGTAAATCAAAGAGCGACGAATTAAATCAGCACAGATCATACCGCGAAGATTCCCGATATGTTGTACCCAGTAAACTGTCGGACCACAATGATAAAACATTACCTTTTTAGGTTCGATGGGAATAAACTCCTGTTTTTGCTTGGTAAGTGTGTTGTAAACCTTCAGCATGATGATTTAATTAATGTATAAATATAGCTGGAATTAATAGATAATAGCTAAAAGTTAAAAGATATTAGTTAAAAAAATATATAAATCAACTATCTTCCTAATAACTAATGTCTGTCTATTGAATACAATCTATAGTACTATTCAAAATTTGCACTACGTCTTCACTAATTCTTAGATTCTTAGATTCTCAAATTCCTAAATTTTCTTTCTCCTTTCCGATATGCGAAATGCGATATACGATTCTCCAACTTCCATTTTATATCATACTCAGATACTTTTCACCTTTATCTGGAAAAATCATTACTGCCGTGGCTGAATCAACATTTTTTAAATAAGTTAATGCACCATGATAAATTGCTGCGGAACTAAATCCAACAAATAATCCAGACTTTCTAGCTAATTCTTCCAAACGTGGTTTAGCAAATTGAGCATCAACGTTGATTATCTCATCTAAAAAATTCTTATCAAATAGTTGCGGAGGATTTATTTCAGACATATTGCGTAATCCCTGAATTGGTATACCTGCAAAAGGTTCAATTCCGATAATTTTGATAGCTCGTTTCTCTTCTCTAAAACGTTTAGATATACCTCGTACAGTTCCAAAAGTACCGATACCGGCGAAAATGTGTGTGACATCAGGAAGTTGTTCTAGAATTTCCATAGCAGTGGTATTGTAATGAATCAAAGCATTATCCGGATTATCATGTTGATTAGCATGCCAGTATTTACCTGGTTGAGCTGCCATCATTTCATGAACTTTTGTTATCGCTCCACCAGTACCTAATGCTGCCGGAGTTAAAATTAAATTGGCTCCATATAATTGAATCATTTTGCGTCGCTCGACACTCATCGCTTCTGACATCACAATAGTGATTTTATAGCCTTTGACAGCTGCTATCATCGCTAAAGCAATACCAGTATTACCACTGGTCGCTTCAATAATTTCCATTTCTTTTGTTAATTCACCTCTTTTTTCAGCTTCCACAATCATCGAATATGCAGCACGGTCTTTTACCGAACCACCGATATTCTGCCCTTCCAGCTTGGCATAAAGCTTTATTTCTGATTGTTCTAGAGGAATCCTAAGCAACGGGGTATTCCCAATTAACTCAAAAATATTTTCAGCAACAACTAATTTAGAATTCTGCATAATTTTTAAAATTTAATAGATAAAAAAAAGCTAGTCTTATTTAAAGGACTAGCTATAAATTGAATAATTATTTAATACAATTCTAGTCCACTAAGTGTGGACAACAACAAGAATTGAATGTATTAATTAAGTAAACCATAAAGCAACTATAACTAAAGGATTTCATTCTGTCAATTATTTATTAATTACCAGCTGCATAATCTTAACTACTTACAAAAAGTCCTCGGTAATCTTACAATTGATTACCGAGGACTTTATAACGCTTTCTATTCTTTGATTCCTATATTCTTTTCTCTTTGCTAAATCTGATTAGTAAACATGGCATTGGCACCATTTTCATCTTTTCTGCGACGTAACAATCCTACTAATAATAAGAGCAATATCAACCAGAACAAGCAACAAAGCGCTACTCCAAGATAACCCCATGGTGAAGCCTTACCACTTAATAAGTCGGAGAAAAATGTACCAAAATCAAAGTTTCCTAAAATTCCACCGCCATTCGTTGTTGTAGGTGTCACTGTACCAGTATTAGTGACAGTTACTTTTATTGTCGGAGTAACTGTAATCGAACCACTGGGAGTTATGGTAATTGTACCGGTTATAGTCGGTGTCACTATGCCATTTGTTGTTGGTCTAGGTGTCGCGCTGTAATATACCACTGGCCTCGTATTAGTCGGGACAGAAGCAGTATTTGATGGTCGAATTGGTGTCGGTGTATTACTATTTTGTACCCCAGCTGTAGCTGATGGCATCACAGTATTACTTGGCTGCACAGGAGTAACGGATGGTGTCACTGTAGGTATTGCATCTCCAAGAATAATCACTCCACCACACTGACTCGCTGCTCCATTACTATTCTCAAATCGTACACATACCTTTACTTTCCCTGGTGTTGCATGCAATAGAAAATTATCTACTTGTGAAGCATAATTTACTCGTGGCGAAAATTTAGTAGGATCAAATGAACTACATAACGCATTGACATCATCTGCTGCCGTCCTTTCATAAAAACTCATCATACTAGCATTTGTCGTATTCAAATGAATTGTTACATGATTTTTATATACCGTACAAAGACCAGCAGGAACCTGACTATCATTACAATTCTCAATCCACATGTTTACAAAAGATGTACATGCTGGTGCTCCCACTGGAGTTGGGGTTGGTGAAGGTATTGTGGAAATAGTAGGTGTCACATCCATTAGAAATTCATAAGCACCACTGTCACAAAGACTACCATTTGGTCTTACTCTACCCCACTGATCTTCGACAATTGTTGTAATATCGAGATCCATACAATCCTTAACAGCATCAACAGCTGGACTAGTAAGATCAATAGGATATGCAACTGAATAATAATTTACATTTGAAGCCTCAACTTGTAATTTTGGATTTTGAATAATATCGCCATTCAAATTATTTGGATCTTGTAAACATGATCTATCTAAGACCACATTACCTCCAGAACTATCGATCAATAAAGGTGAATTGCATTGAGTTGTACGATTATCAGCGATAATGTTATTTTTAATAAACATTTCCGACTTTCCAGTTGCAAACAATGTTGTTCCTAGTGTATTTGACCCAGAACTCTTTGAAGTAAAAGTTGAAAATGAAATATTTGTCACTAAACTATATTGATAACTTGCATTAGAATAGATTTCTCCTGATTGCACAGAGTTATCTGCAAATGTAGAGTTAATAATGATGTTTTTCAGAATACTGGCATGATCATTGAAGAAATTCAGAGCACCTCCAGAACCAGTAGTAATATTATCTTTGAAGGAACTTTTTAAAATATTTACCTCACTACCTCGAGAAAGAATCGCACCTCCTCCGGCAGATCCAGATTGATTACTATTTAGCGCTGAAGTGCTAATGTTTAATTGAGTACCATTGTTATAAATTGCTCCTCCACCACCAATTCCAGTCCCTTTAGTAGTATTTGCAAATATTCTTGAAGCGTTTATCCTAAGCATACCTTCGTTGTATATTGCACCTCCTGAAGAAACCGCAGAGTTATTTGTTAAAATAGAATTATTCAAATTCATAATTCCATAGTTAGCTATAGCTCCACCCATAGTTGCTCCTCCAACTCCATCTGCCCTACCTCCCTGCAGAGTAATTCCTGATAGTGTAACATTTGTATTTACAGCAGTTTGAAGAATTCGATACACAGGTTCTACAATATTAATACCACCACCGCACTGACTAGCAGCACCACTACCATTCACTAAACGAACACAGACCTTCACTTGTCCAGTTGTAGCTTGTAATTGGTAATCTTTTACCTGAGTAGCATAATCAACTGGTGTAGAAAATTTATTTGGATCAAAGGAACTACATAGAGCCTTGGGATCATCTGCTGCCGTTCTCTCATAAAAACTCATCATCGATCCAGCTGTAATATTGGGTACAGCTAAATTGATATTTAATTTGTTTGTATTAATTGTACAAGCTGGACCTGTCATCTGATTAGTTTTACAATTCTCCAACCACATATTCACAAAAGATGTACACTGCGGTGCCCCTTGAGGTGTCGGAGTTGGTGATGGTATTGTAGAAATTGTAGGTGTAATTGATGGTTGGAACCAGATCTTTCCTCCGCATTGGCTTGACCCATTACTATTAGTTAATCGTACACATACCTGCTTCTCTCCTGGTGTCGATGATAATGTAATATTTTGTGTTGAAGAATAATATTGTTCTGGAGGAAATGTACCAGGATCAAGCGCACTACATGGTATATTTAGGTTTGCAGTTTTTTCATAGAACTGCATTTGACTGGCATTAGGAGAGTTTAAATGAATCTGAACATTTGCATTGTTTGTGATACAGCTAGCATTTGCCGTTGGATCTGCTGCATTCCAACTCTGACATCCTTCTATCCACATATTTTGAAATGATGTACATACCGGTACTGCCTGATCACAATTTAAAGTGAAATTATCAAATTCAAAAGTATTTGCTAGAGGTGATGACATCTTCATTATTGGCATAACATTTACTCCCTTCACTCCAGTATCTTTTCCAATAAAACCTGTAGTCGTACTACCATCGTTACGATTTAAAACCGTATAAAAATATGAGATTTCTTCACCTGTTTTAATTGCCTTCAATCGTACCGAACCATATCTTGGTACTAAAATTTTAAATTTATATGAATCAGAAGCTAATAGATAATTATTCGGATCAATTGTTACCCCATCTGATAAAGTTGCTGCTTCAAACCAAATTTTTCTGACATATCCTGTATTATCTACAATTTGGAATGCAGCCACTGCTGTATCTTTCTTATCTAATGGTAATGGTGTTTGCCATTGGAGCATATCTACTTCTACATTAAAATTTCCTGTTATCCAACGCTGTAGCTGAACATTAGGAGTTGTATCAAAATTTAAATTATCTTTCTTAATATGAATTAGTAGCATACCTCCCTGAGCATTAATTTCCACACTCGTTTTTAAACTGTCAGCAATATTTACTTTCCATCTGCTACTATCGATCATAAATCTCCCGAAATCATCTGTAAATCCCTCACTACAAGTCATCGCCACTGTAGCAGGCGTGGGTGTCACAGTTGTCGTTACTGGTATTGGAAATTCATAAGCACCGCTATCACAAGCACTTCCCTGAGGACGTGTTTGTTCAAGTTGATCGATTGGTGTACCTGTACAATTTATCGCATTATTAAATGCTGGACTACTTTGATCAATTGAGAAAAATACTGTCTTGTTTCCTGGTATGGTCTGCTCTGCAGATAACAGTGGGTTGACTTGAGTTCCAACTATATCATTATTACTTACAGGTAATACTGTACAGCTACTATCAATTATTACATTTCCACCTAAACTATTTGGAATGGAATTACATTGAGTAGCTCCCTTTGCTGCTAAAATATTATTCCTAAAATTGATTTCTGAATTTGTACCAGAATAAAGTGTGAAATTATTTGCTGAGCTTGGTAAATCAGATACAAAAGTAGAGAACATTAAATCTAACCTGACATGTTTGCTGGAACCGGTATTATTTATTACACCATACATACTTGTATTACTTGCAAATGTGGAGTTATCAATTCTATTTAATATATCGTTACTCCTTATAGCTGTTAGATACAATGCGCCTCCACTCGGAGCTAGATTTAATTTGAAAGAGCTTCTTGATATCATTACTGGAGTATCCTCTGAATAAATAGCTCCTCCTCCTCCTGTCCCTGCAATATTCCCTTCAAACATAGTCTTACTAATAGTCAAAGAGTTTTGAAGATAAGATCCGCCATTTGTATTTCTCGAATATATCGCTCCTCCTGCTCCATTTGTATTTCCTATTGAGTTAGCGTGGAAAATAGAATTTCTCACCGAAAGATATCCCTCATTGTAAATACCGCCACCATAAACATCAGCGATATTATTGGCAATAATACTATTATTAATCTCAAGAAAACTAAAATTCTCGATAGCTGCACCAATATCAGCACGACCACCCATCAAGGTCAAACCGGAAAGTGTCACAACAGCTCCTGATTCAACTTTTAAAATTCGATACACAGGTTCTACAATATTTATTCCACCACCGCACTGACTAGCTGCGCCACTACTATTCACTAAACGAACACAGACCTTCACTTGTCCAGTTGTGGCTTGTAATTGGTAATCTTTTACCTGAGTAGCATAATCTACTGGTGTAGAAAATTTATTTGGATCAATCGAGTTACAAAGCACCTTTGGATCATCCGCAGCCGTTTTTTCATAAAAACTCATCTTCGAACCAGCTGTAATATTGGGTACAGCTAAATTGATATTTAATTTGTTTGTATTAATTGTACAATCTGGACCTGTCATCTGATTAGTTTTACAATTTTCTAGCCACATATTCACAAAAGATGTACATTCCGGTGCCCCTTGAGGTGTCGGAGTTGGTGAAGGTATTGTAGAAATTGTAGGAGTAATTGATGGTTGGAACCAGATCTTTCCTCCGCATTGGCTTGACCCTGCACTATTTCCTAAACTCACACATACCTGCTTCTCTCCTGGTGTCGATGATAATGTAATATTGTGTGTTGGATAATAACTTTGAAATACCACTGGAAATGCTCCAGGATCAAGGGCACTACATGCTATATCCAAATTCGCAGTCTTTTCATAAAACCTCATTGTAGTAGCATTAGAAGAATTCAAATTAATTTGAACATTTGTATTGTTTGTGATACAGCTAGCATTTGCCGTTGGATCTGCTGCGTTCCAGCTCTGACATCCTTCAATCCACATATTTTGAAATGATGTACATTGAGGTGGACTTACTGGTATTGCTGTATTAGTAACAACTGGAGTAACACCCGTGTAATTAATAGTTCCTCCACACTTACTTGATCCAGCACTATTTTCAAATCTGACACAAATCTTTTTTAATCCAAATCCAGGTGTTAAGGTCCAATTAATTGTCGGATTATTTGCATCATAGATTTGTGATTGTCCGGTAAAAGTACTATCCGGAATTGCACTACACAATATACCTGGCATAGATGTTGCATCCAGAAATTTCATACTTGCAGCATTGGAATTATAATGAATCGTTGCTTTATCAGAAGTAGTAGCACATTGAGGTGTGCCGAGTAACCCTGTACTATTACAATCATTAATCCACATATTTGTAAATGAGGTACATGCCGGTGCTTCTGGTATAGCTAGAGTAACTTGACTACAGAGAATATTGTCATTTTCATTAGCCTCATTAACGGCTTTTGAGCTATCGTACCACATACATAATTTATAGACCCCTGCTGGTATGGATGAATTATTAATTGAAATAGTCCCAAGACCAGATGTACCAGCACTTAATCTTTGACTGGTTAAAATCTTAGCTTGAAATAAGGATTGAGTAGGTTGAATATTATTAATACTACTTGGCTCTGGAACGGGATTTATCCAATATGTATTCTGAAAACTATTCCCTGCGATTTCTGCTGTACCATCATTTTGAACTTTATAAGTAATCACATTGTTTCCAGTTGCCTGATCAAGACTAACACTCATACTTTTTAACAAATAGTTTCCCATTATAAGTATTGGTGTATTCGTTGAAATAATTGACGTGACATCTGGCACACAGCTACAAATATTTGGATCCAAATGTCCATCTGCGCAAACCAAATCACATGTTGGCGGCACTGTAGGAATGGGATTATCAGTACCTGTATTTGGCAGGTTATTAATGCGAATGCGTTGTACCACAACAATAGCTAAAGCAGCTACTAAAACAACCACTGTAACGATAATTATCGGGAAATATTTACGGATTTGAGCAACATGATTGATACTTTGAGCAGACTGCGGTTCCATATTTTTAATTGAATAAATGAATTAAAAAATCAGTTCATCTTAATTACTACTTTACTTGGATCAGAATTATTTCCAGAAATTAATACTGAAGCCTCTGAAGATATGATTGGTAATTGAGATTGCAGCTGAATTGTCGTAACCCCGGTACTGCTATCAGCCAAATTTGATTCAAATGTAATATTCACACTATTATTCGTGCCCAGCGTATTAGCTTTATTAATTGCCCCACGTAAAGTACAAGTTTTAACTGCTTTAACATCGGTTCCAAACTCACAAGAACCAGCTTCATCAGTATTCTTATCAACCACAATCGAATAAGTTCCTGTTTCCGGTAAAGTAATATTGCCACGATTAGCTATGACAAAAACTACCCCAATCAATACAAAAAGAAATGAACCTACTAAAGATCCTAAAACTAGCATTTTTCTTTTTTTAGGTTCTAAACCGTGTAATTTAGAAAATAAAGCATTGACGCTCAACATAGTAATAAAGATTAGAAATTAACTACTTTTAATTAGTTTATCGAGATGATGTTATGGTGTCAATAGGAAATATCAGAAGTATTTACAAATTTTTCAATTCCAGCTTAAATCCTTCCAACAAATTTGTACTTTCCGGATTAGTATTATAAAGTTCTGCCAGAAAAAAGCTAACATAATCAAAGAAATGTACTGTGTTGAACATTTCTTCCAACATACTTTTCCCTTTTAGAGGTATAGTTTCAATCACCAAACCTTTCTTCGAAAAAATTTCCTGATAAATATCAAACCGCTTGCTGATTCTGGGATGGGTGAATTTTGATTTCAATAAAATTATGTAAGGATTTATAATTAAATTAGTAAATCCTTCTAATTCATTATGATTTTGTTCCGGAAATTCATTCCAAAATGCTTGCACTTTACTATTTTCATTAAATTTAATTTTAATAATTCTTGCTGTCGCTGAATTCTCAATCGAACTATAAATAATTGGTACTTTTTTATATAATTTTTCTGCAAAAAGCTTCGCTGCTGTCTGATCTACATCAAACTTAACAGTAAGAATTTTTTCTAAAAGTGCTGCTTTAAAAAATAAATTGTCTGTTAAAAATTTTACCAGCGCGCCAATAAAATATCCTGTAGCAAGACGAGGCACTACACCTTGTGGAATGATAATTAATGGTAGCTTGTTTGTCTTGGCAAGTTCTACTAATTCTCCTCCAGCAGAAATTACTATACAATTCAATTTTCTTTCCAATGCTTCCTTAAGAAAGCTAACTGATTCTTCAGTATTTCCGGAATATGAAGATGCAATTAATAATGTATCTGCATCAGCAAATTTTGGAATTGAATAACTGCGATTTATATCAATTCTTTCGGTAAAGCCTAGGGAAGCATTCATTTGATTGATGTATTCAACGAAAAGGGAACTCCCCCCCATACCGCTTAAAATCACTTTTTGAAAAGAACGAAGTGCCTTAATTTCATTAGCTTGCTGAACTCCAATCGCCAATTGACTTGGAAATTTCGTAATATCATCAAAATATTTTTGATTAATCATTTAAACAATAATAAGAAATAAACAAGTTATTAGTTTACAATTTTAAATTCTAACTTACCAGATAAATATTATTTTTTTCATCTTTTTTCTTTCATATCTGGGTTTTATCTGCTACAATTCGTTCTGCATATATCTTAAGTGATCATTTTTATGTCAAACAAGTGTGACATCACCAATAAAACAATTGCTTTCGGCGGTTCTCGCAAACATCAAAGAGGCTCTTCCGGAGGAGGAGGAGTTTGGCGTTTCAAAGCACAAAGAACTCTACGTACTTGGAAACCTAACCTACGAAAAGTAAAATTACTTGAATTAGCTTCTGGTAAAAAAGATACTTACAAAATTTCTATGAAAGCATATAAAAAGCTACGAACTGGTGCTTCGGTAGCAGGATATAGCTTAGTTATCCAAAGCATCTAAATTTTTCACTACATTTTTAATATTTTAAAACTTTTATACCAAGTTTTTTTTGTTGTCTAATAAAATCCTGATCAAAAGTGGCGATAGTAGTAATCTTCATCTTCTTCATATAATAGTAATGTAATGCATCTCTAGGTTTCAAACCACAGTTAACCCAAAGATTTAAATACTTCTCAATCTGTTCATGATTAATTGTATCTTCAATTAAAATACAAATCGGATTTTCTATTAAGTTAGATTTAATAATATTTTGAATGATATTTTTACTAATCCGATATTTTGTCATAACAAACAGTATTTCATCGATCACTAATAAAGAATAATAGAACTGATATTTAGAATATTGTTTAAAAATACATCTTGCTTGTTTATAGTCAGGGTGACTAGCTACTAACCAGGCAATAAAAACATTAGTATCAACATATATACTATCTTTCTCTTTCATAATCTCGTTTTTTGATTTCCTGAATTACTTTCTGAATGTGAAAATTTGGAATTTGTAACAATCCACCTTCAACCTGAGCTTTGGTAAGTTTATCTAAAACAGCTGGCTTGATCAGCAAAGAATTTTCTGCAATTTCAATGTTCAGCATATCTCCTAAATGTAACTTAGCTTGCTCTTTCAAAGCCTTTGGAATGGTAACCATAAATGAATTTCCAATTTTTTGTAATTTAACTTGCATTAGTTCCAACATGAAATTTTTAATACTTATATTTTAATTATTTATTTATGTTTAGTCAATATCGTTTAAACGGAATATTGAATTTCTACCCTTTTAAATTATCAAATTATTCTTAAAAATTTCTTAAATCTGATCATTTTCTCTGCTTCCTTGCAGAAAATAAATAATGATCATATAATGAAAAAATATTTTCATCTAAATATCAATGAAATACGCATTAATTACTGGCTCAAGCAAAGGTGTAGGTAGATCTATTGCTTTAAATCTTGCGAAGCATGGTTACACAATTTTTATTAATTATATTTCTGATACGCAAAACGCCGAGCAGGTAATGGATGAAATCAAAGCTCAAGGCGGAACTAGCTATCTGGTACCAGGAGATGTAAGCAGTGAAGCCGACGTAAAAATTATTTTTGAAAATATCATTAAAATTACAAATCAATTGGATGTACTCGTTAACAATGCTGCAATCGATTCTGCTAAACTCATTGAGGAAGCATCCGTGGAAGAATTAAAAAAAATCATTGCGGTTGATCTTGTCGGTCCGATACTCATGAGTAAATTTGCCCTGCCTTTCTTGAAAAAAGCAGAAAAATCACAAATTATCAACATCGGATCCAGACTAGGTAAAGAGAAGACATCACCCACCACCGGAGCTTATGGAGCATCCAAGGCAGGACTCATCAAGTTTAGTCAGGTGTGTGTACTAGAATGGTCGAAATATGGAATTAAAGTGAATGTGATCAATCCTTCTCTTATGGATACCAATCTGACCAGAAATATAAACATGGCTGATGATAAGTTCCAGGGAGAGGCCGAAAAAAATCCAATGAAAAGAAATTGCACGCCTGAAGACATTGCAAATGTAGTAGAATTTTTAATTTCGCCTAAGGCAGAATTCATTAATGGAGAAGTAATTGGCGTCAACGGCGGCGGGAATCTATTGTAAAGGGACGAATTTCGTCCTGAAACAACTTCAGGATCGAATCATGAGTTTTTATTTTTTTCAGCTACTAGATACTAGGTACCAGATACTTTTTTTACTACCTGATACTTGATACTCGTTTGTTTCTCTTAGCTTTTAACTTGTAACTATTAACTTTTAGCTTTTATTTCTTCCATGCAACAACTTCTATTACTCATCTCCCTGTTTTTGGTTATTTTAATAGGCTTTTTGGCTGGAAAATATAAAATTCTCGATGAAAATGCCTCGAAATATTTTAATAAATTTGTATTCTATATTGCTGTACCAGCCTCTACCCTCATCAGTATTAGTGGTATTAGCCACCAGGAATTTCAGGATTTGAAGAAATTCATTTTAGTTACACTAATTATCCAGCTCATATTATTTTTTTCATTAATCCTACTTTTCAAAGTACTGGGCGTGAGGTATCAAAAGAAATTTGTTTTAGTTTATTCCATGGTGGCCGGGAATAATTTATACTTTGGTTTACCAATTTTACTGAGTTTATTTGGCCAGGAATATTATCGCCTAGGAATGATCTATGCCCTTACTGTAATCACAATCCCTGAAGCAATTCTCTATTTTATTATTCAACGCGCTGGTGATGTGAATGGAAAAGCTACCTTAAAATCAGAACTAATTCGGCTGATCACAATTCCCCTTGTCATGGCTACAATTGTGGGGCTTGCCTTATTTACCACAAAAATAGCGCTTCCAGCAACAATTTATCGCTCACTTGATATCCTTGGTAAATCAATCAGTGCTCTAGCTTTAATATCAATGGGATTAACCCTGGCACATAACTTTAAATATAATTTCACTGATATCAAATTAAATCTTCTTACCAGCTTTGTTAAATTAATGGTTGTTCCAGCATTCATTCTTCTCTTAGTAAAATACCTATTTCCCATTTCTCATGCTGGCATTATCACCTCGATCATTCAAGGTGCCATGCCTTCAGCTGTATTTACCATCGTTCTAGCTGATCTCTATCAACTTGATAAAAAACTCGCTGCTGGCAATGTATTAGTCTCATCAATATTAGCACTCGCCAGTGTAAGTTTTTGGGTCTGGGTGGTAGGAAAAATTTAGTTAGAACGCACTTTGTTATCCATGAATTCCTGGCTGTTTTCTACCTAGGCAGTAGGACAATCGGTAACCATCACTTGAGGTCTTGTCATACACTACCCATTCATACCCATCACAAGTACAAGACGATTTAACATCAACTTGATATCCACCATAATCATCACATTTAGCTGTTAAAAAAAATAATACAATCGCACTGATTAGAAATCCTATTATTACAAATATTAATATTATTTTTCTTTTCATTTTTTTTACTTAAAATTATATTCCTTAAAAGGCACTTCACTGGGGTTCCCTTGAGCATAATGTGCAATTACTTTGTTCGTATCGAAAATCACCGCCGAATAGGTATAGCATTCATCTTCGGCACTTGTCGTACAAATTGCCTGCTTCAATTCACTGCCCTGGCGATCTTTCAGAAGATTTTCTAAACCTTCCAGACTTTTTGCTGCACCAAGTAATTCCGTTGCCCGATCAAAATGAGCCTCAGTCCAGTCCTTAAACTTAGGTAATCTGGAAAAATTAAGATTAACTTCATCCAAATGCAGAAAATGATTAGTTTTCACTGCCTGATCTTTAATTTCCTCCACATAAATACTTTTAGAGCCACCTTCAATACCGAAACACTTCTTTTTATCAGCCACAAACATATTGCCACCGATTAAAGGATTAAATTTTTTAATAATTTCCACTGCTTCTTCGGCAGTTGCAGCATCCAAAATTAATCTTACGTATGGACGTCGAATATAAGAAACCTGTTCTTCAGCTGTTTTAACATAGGTAGCAACTATAGCAACACCCTTTTCATTAATACCTCCATAATAACCATCCTCTTTAGGATTGGGATTTTGCACAAGCAATTTCCTGAATTTATCCCCTGCCTCTGCAAACAATTTAATCTCATCATCCCAACGCATCCAACTAACAGGATCGCGAGTCTTACCGAGATACCAAGTATTGTCGATTTTTTTGGCGAAGGTTGTGCACATGATAAAGAAATATTAAATAATTAATGCGAAATTACAAAAGGATACTTTTATTATCGGATTAAAAAGATAGTTTGTCAAAAAAGTGAAATTCACAATTAATAGCACATCAGTTTGATTGATATTCATTACAAATTCACAAAATCGAACTAAGACCGGTATTATACCAAACAAAACCATATAGCATTTATGACTTCATTTCTGTGCAACAATATTAAATCAAGATTAAGTTGAAATTTGTGTTACATCACAATGAAAGTCTTAATAAAAAGTTCTATAATGAACTTGGGGGTGGGCGTGCCAACGCCCCGGAGATTTTTATAATAAATATTTTTACATCTGAGGCACTTTATCCTACAGTCTGCTTGACGAAATTATTATTTAAATTATCTACTTTAGCACCATCAAAAAATAACAAAACGTTGATTTTCCACAAATTAGTATGCATAATATTCACTATTCAATGACAAAATATGAAAATAATCGATCTATCCAGCCTGTTACCAGGTCCTCTTGCAGCCAGTATTCTCGGCGAACTGGGATCAGAAATTATCAAAATTGAACATGATGCCAATTTTGATTTACTCCGAAATTTACAACCTACTGAAAATGGTATTAGTGTCATTTATCAGGAATTGAATAAAAATAAAAAATTAATTCGTCTGGACCTCCGCAGTGACCAAGGTAAAGCACAAATTCTTGAAGAAGTTCGCTCCGCTGATGCCATTATCGAAAATTTTCGTCCGCATTTTCTGGATAAAATGGGTTTAGGCTACCAGGATTTAATTAAAATCAATCCCAATCTGATTTACTGTTCCATTACCGGTTATGGCTACGAACACCCGTTAAGTAAAAAGGCAGCACATGATATAAATATTCTTGCAGTCAGTGGTTATCTGGACTATCAATCCCGCTATTCTGAAGAGATGCCTTTGCCACCGGTACAAATTGCTGATGTGATTACAAGTTATCAAGCTGTAAATAAAATTTTAGCAACAAAAATCACCGGAAAAGCAACCTGGCTAGATATTTCCATGTTACAGGCAATGCAGCATCTTTTTACGCTAACTGCACCAGCAGAAGCTAAATTAGAACATAATATTGCTCCAAACGAAATGCCTCTTTGGGGCAAATATGCCTGTTACCATATCTACAAAACCAAAGATGATCGCTATATGGTTTTAGCAGCTCTAGAACCCGCATTTTGGTATGATTTTTGTACCACAAATAAACTAACTGATTATAGTCAACATAACTTTTCTACTTCTGAAACAGTGATTAGTCTGATCCAAAATATTATCGCTCAAAAAACATTAGCTGAATGGGTAGCCGAAGATAACAATTATTGTTTAAGTCCAGTATATTCTTATCTAGAAGCAAAAAAACTTGGCTTTATTAATTATTAAATTGCGCTTTCATAATGCAGATTTTTCATGATTTAATTACTTTTGCCTCAGATCGATTCTCTTCAAAAACCAGCTTTGAAATCCGTCGCAAAATTACCAATAGTAAAGTAACCTATCAAGAAATACCTGGTCTAATTCAAAGTATTTATGCAAAATACCTGGCAGAAAATACCGAGAAAAACGACAAGGTTTTAATCTGGGGGATGAATTCACCTGAATATGCCCTTCTACTATTGAGTATGTTTGATACATCTCGAATTGCTGTACCAGTTGATTACCGAAATAGTGATGAAACTATTACAAAAATTATTACCCAAACCAAGATTCAAATAGCCTTTGTTTCAAAATATCTCAGATATGATTTTCTCAAACTCCAGGTAAAAAATATTTTCATTATTGAAGATCTTTTTGATGAATTGACAACCGGAAAACCATACGAACCAAATTCAAATCCTGATCAAATTGCTGAATTAGTTTATACTTCTGGTACTACCGGAGAACCTAAGGGCGTGATACTTACACACAGAAACATCTTAGAAAATTTACAAGCTGTGAATAAAGAAATTCCCAAATTAAAAATATATCAAACAATTTCTATTCTGCCACTAAGCCACATGTTAGAGCAGCTTATTGGTCTTTATACAGTTCTTTACCGGGGTGGTAAAATTATTTATCTTCCTAGAATTAATAGTTTCAAGCTCGCTGAAGCTATGAATGAATTCAATCCATCATACCTTGTTTTTGTACCACAACTTTTCACTTTATTTTGGCAAAGAATTCGTCAAAAAGCTACAGAACAAGGTAAATTAAGCAAATTAGAAAAAGGTCTGAAAATTGCCAAATATCTCCCAAAGTTTTTACGAAGAAAAATCTTCCAAGAAGTACACCAAACTTTTGGTAATAATCTGGCCTTTATAGGAACTGGTGGTGCTGCACTCAATACAAAAATCGCCGAAATTTGGAATAATTTAGGCTTTGAAATTATGGAAGGCTATGGTGCTACTGAAGTTACAGCAGTAGCTACTCTCAATCTCCGAAAACATTACCGTTTTGGTTCAGCAGGTAAACCGATCACCGGAGTAAATATTACTCTTTCACCAGAAAACGAAATAATAATTACAAGTAAGTCCGTCAGTCAAGGTTATTTCGAAAATCCCGAAAAAACAGCAGCAGCATTCAAAACCAACGGTTATTATACTGGAGATATTGGAAAAATTGATAATAATGGTTTTTTTACTATCTCTGGTCGTAGTACTTTTAAAATTGTCCTGGCTAGTGGAGAAAAAATTTATGTCGAAGACTTAGAGAATAAAATTGACCAGCATCAGGATGTAAAATATTCTTGCGTGCTGGAAAAAGAAATTCAAGGTAAACCACAAATCTTTTCATATTTGATTCTCGAATCTCATACAACCAAAAACCTTGATACCATTATTTCTGAAATCAATCAAAATTTAGAATCTAAACAGCAAATCCGTAATTATGCTTTATGGCCAGAGGATGATTTCCCCAGAACCAATACCCTGAAGACAAACCGGAGGAAAGTAGCATCGCTGCAAATCGAAAACAATCAGATTATCTCAGAACATTATCAGGAACAAACTGCAATTGTTAACGTTTTCGATATTCTTGCAAATTTATCAGGTTTAAAAAAAGAATTTATTGCTAATGAAGATATCCTTTCTGAAGATCTCAATTTAGACTCTTTAACCAGAGTAGAATTGGTAGCCCAAATTGAAGAATATTTGGGGGTAGTAATCCCGGAGACAATCATTACCTCAAAGACAACTGTCGCTGATCTGCAAAAATATCTTGAAAATAATCAGGCTGTCACAGAAAAAGTATATATTCCAAAATGGCAGTTTAGCAAAGTAGGAACAGCATTTACATCAACTATCAGAAAAAATATCATTTTCCCGTTACATGGACATTATGCCAAACTTGAAGTTTCTGGAATAGAAAATTTTAAAACAATTGATACTTCCAAAGGTTTTATTGCCTCATTTAATCATTGTGGTTATCTTGATGGTATTTGTGTACTCCGAGCTCTAAACCAATTTGGTTTAAAAAAATGTTTTTTACTGTCTAAAGAAACTCATTGGACTAGTAACAATCTTAATTTGAAAATCATTGGCAAGGCACTTGAAGTCATTGGTGGCGGAATCCCGCTTTACGAGAAAGCTGAAAAATTAATTAAAATTCTGAAATTTTCTTCTGATCTCTTTGAACAAGGCTATTATATGCTTTACTCTCCTCAAGGTAGATTACAAACAGATAGTTTTCATAATAAATTTAACTTCGGAATTGGCTATATTGCTAAAGAGCTTTCCAAACCGATTCTTCCAATCTATTTGGAAGGTTATGACACAATTTGGCCAGTCCGTGATGATGATGATAATCGCAGTTTTTCACAAAAATATCGACCTAAGAAGCGCGGTATTGTAAAACTCATCATTGAAAAACCAATTTACCCAACAAAAAATCTATCCGCTATAGAAATTACTCATTTTTTGGAAGAAATATATTTCAAACATGCAAGTTCTCTCAAATAAAATTAAAAATTTTGACAAAATAATTCAACCGGGTGACGTATTATTAACCCGTTTAAATATAAACGATGTGTTACGCACACTGACATACTTTCCTGTAGGTACATTTATCGCTCATTCAGCATCATATTTAGCTAGGAAAAAGGTGATTCAGACTATCGCTTTCAAAAATATTATCGTCAGCCCTTTTGTAGAACTAATCAAGGAATTGGGACCATACGTCCATATTTATCGCTATCAAAAAACAATTTTTAATAAAAAAATTCAAATAAAATACATTCAAAAACTCCTTGAGTTTCAGGATAAAGGAATAAAATACAGTATTACAAATGTATTAGGACATTTATTTTATCTCAAATACCATAAACCACAAATTAAGACAAATTTAAAAACTATGCTTAATCCTCCAGCTCAAGCTTTATATAACCCATCTAAAAAAACCTGTAGTCAGCTCATGTTGGATGCATTAATTGATGCTCTGGAGGATGAACCAGCTAAACTGAAAAAGCTCTCAATACTTCTAGGTAATGAAAACCAATGCAGCTTCTTCCCTACCTTATTTCCGATAATTACTGATTACCAGTTTACTGTTTACGAACTGGATGGAAAATATCTACAAGTAAAATACACTCCGGATGAAATACTCAAACTTGATACTACCTGGCACCCAAGACTAGAGATGGAATAATGGTTTCTTGCTTTCTTAGAAGTACTTTCAGAGATAATTCATCTCAGTTCAATTATTAATTTTTTCTCCATCACTTTGGCGATCTTCATTAATGTTAATACCGTTACATTTCTTTGGCCAGACTCAATTTTTGCGATGGTAGTGCGTGGAATATTTAATAAGTCAGCTAATTTTTGTTGAGTCATTCCTTCTTTTTTACGTGTATCTCGCAACAATAATTTTAATTCATAATATCTCACCTGCTCTAAAATATCTATTTGATCAGAATCTGAGAAATCATCCATCATCTGACTAAGAGAGAGTGTGTTCTTACGAATCGATTCTTGGGTTTGAATGGTCGGAATTTGATAATTATTTTTATTCATCATAAATTTTTTATAAATATCTAAATAATCTCTTTTTTGCAAGTTGCAAATTTGTACTTGGAGTTCTTTGTGTTTTCTTTTTAAAAGCAGATAAAATGATAATACATCTATCAGCTAAATATGCATATATTACCCTCCACTGTCCTTTGACTTTAATTCTAATTTCAAATAATGAAAGCGTAAGTTTTTTTGCATATGGCTGCTGCAAATGCCCATCTATTGCCAATATATGTAATATCACCATCAATTCTTTCTTGACTTCAATTGGAAATCTTAAAATCTCTTTTGCTGCATTTGGATCAACTTGGATATCTTGCTTTAGATTCATACAATATAGTAAAAATTGTACCTTTTATGGTACAAATGTTCAAATTTTAATTACTCTCCCCTTGCCCAGCACAATCCATATACTGCTCTAGCTCCATGCAATTTTAAAACCGCTGCACATTCTTCCAAAGTACTACCGGTCGTAATCACATCATCAACCAATAGTATGGATTTTCCTCTGACATTTTCAGAGATTTTAAAAGCATTTTTCAAATTAATTAGGCGCTCTTCTCTTTTCAAGTTTGATTGACAAGGTGTATTACGAATCCGAATCAAACATTTACTCGCCTGATATCCAAGGGCTTTAATCAATAATTCCGATTGATTAAAGCCACGCTCCCATGACCTTTTACGATGCAAAGGAATAGCTACCAGTAAATCAAATTGTAGAGAAAGCTTTATGAATTTCCGGTTTAAAACCCGGGCAATGTCTTCTACATAGGAAGAATAAAAATTGAATTTAAACTGCTGTAGAATACGCTTTACGTTTGCAGTATATTTCAATTGATAGAAAGCACCATCCAAATCCGTTTTCGATGTACAAGATTTGTGTACATATCCTTCGCCACATCTTTTACGACAAACATGACATTCATGCTCCTGATAATATTCAAACTTAGTCTTTTCGCATTCCAAACAAATATAACTGCCTTTTATCCCGCAAAATTCACAGAACTTCGGAAAAAGAAAATCAAGAATGAAATTGATTAATTTTGTCATGATACTTGCTACTTGCTACTTTTCCATTCTCGCATCAAATTCTTAAAAAATTCTTAAATCCGGACATTTTCGTTTTATTATTCTTCATTATACAAAGCTTTGAATTTGATATATCACAAGTATTCATTTTTTCTTGCTAGGCAGAAAAGTAATGTGATATATTTAATATATGAAGATTCACTGTAAATTAAAACAAGATAATCGCTGTGATAATGCACTCGGCCAACCAACTCAAACTACATATGCCTGTCCGTTTTTAAGTAATAACTTTTGTACTGCTTCAAATGCCAAAATTCAAAAAATTATGAGCCGAGCATTTTACTGCTGTCCTGAGCATAAAAAAGTTGACCCTACTACGATTTAATACCAAATGTGACTTAAGACACCTTATTAAAAATTCTTTTTAGATTGTAGGTTTCATACTTTTGATTTTTCTCCATGCTATAATTTCAACATATTTTCACATTTACCAATGGAAGATCAGACAATTGATACATATAATAAAATTACTGCAGAATATTTTAAGGCAAGAGTATCTAGTAAAGGTTTTTCGCATTTACTTGAAGAATTTATGGGGCTATTGCAACCGTCAGCTCACATTTTGGATGCAGGATGTGGATTTGGACGCGATAGTAAGGTTTTTACCGAAAATGGATTTCAAGTAACAGGAATTGATCTGAGTGAAAACATGATTACTGCTGCTCGAAAATATGCACCTAAAGCGCTATTTGAAATAGCTGACCTCAATGCTTTATCTTTCAAGCCAAATTCCTTTAATGCGATCTGGGCCATGAGTTCATTAGTACATTTAGATTTTGATCAAGTCGCCAAAGTAATCCAGGATTTTTATACGCTTCTCAAAAAGAATGGAATATTATTCATCTGTGTAAAAAATGGCCAGGGAAAAAAAGTTGTCAGAACTGCTGAATTTCGAAATTTACCACTGACATTCTACTATTATTCAAAAGAACAAATCCTGGCACTTGCTGACAAAAATAATTTCCAATTAATTAAATACACCAATGCCCAATCAACAACAGGTGACTGGCATGTTTTTTATTTCAGGAAAGACTAATTCTTTACCACTGCATTTTTCTGATTGTGTTATAATTCAAGCACAATTTAATAACTAAAAGCACTAGACTGCGAAAGACGTCACCGCAGGAGCTGAAGAAAATCCTTAATGCTAATTCTTCCGGGCAGCCCGTTATCGCTATTCAAGAGCCAGTTAATTAAATTTAATTGGAATTAGGGTGGAACCACCGATTTACTAGGTCCCTATATGATTATCAAGATTGATAGTTGTGTGGGGATTTTTTGTGGAAAAAGTTAATAGCTAAAAGCTAATAGTTAAAAGTCAATAATTATTAAGGTATTATTCTTTTATCTTTTAACTTCTATCTTTTATCTTTTATGATTTTATTATGCTCCCCAAAGGACCCTACAAACCATCCGAAACTGAAGCAGAGATGCTGAAATTTTGGCTGGATCATAATTTTTACGCTCCGGAATACACAAGCGATCGAGAACTTTCGAGCGCTCACCTGCCTGAGCGGGAAAGTTTCATGATTACCCTGCCCCCACCCAATGCCAATGGCAACCTTCATCTCGGACACATGTCCGGTTATGCTTACCAGGATCTAATGGGTAGATATCAGAGAATGTTAGGTAAAAAAGTATTGCTACTACCTGGCAAAGATCATGCTGGTATTCAGACAGAAGTTGTTTTTGAAAAGGAACTGGCGAAAAAAGGTAAAAGTAAAAAAGACTTAGGGAGAGAAACTTTCTATAAAGCCTGCTATAAATTCTGTATGGACAATTCTGCTACAGCGCGTAATCAGGAGAAAAAAATCGGCTTATCAGCAGATTTTGAGAGAGAATTATTTACACTGGATCCAAAAATTGTCGATGAAGTACTGAAGGCCTTTATCCTGATGTACGAAGATGGTCTGATTTATCGTGGGAAGCGAATCATTAACTGGTGTCCCCGCTGTTCCTCTGCTCTTGCGGATATTGACACTGAATTTAAAGACAGTCAAAGCCCATTTATCTATTTTAAATATGGTTTAATCGATGCCGAACCATATGCAGTTAGCCTAAAAAATAAATTTGCCGGAAAAGAAATTGAAGTTACTGTCGAAAGAAGCAAAGGAGATAAATTCACCACAAAAAATGGTGAAGAATATCAATGGCCCTTTGATTATTATGGCTATATTGCTGGTGAAAAAAATCCCAATGATGGTGAAGATCTAGATGCCTGGATTTTGGGATTTGATAATCTCAAAAAGGGTGATAAGGTAACTGGAAAAGCTGAAGCGATCATGATGCGTTTCGATAAAGATTACAAATTAATTGTAATTAATCCTGAAAAAAATCTTAACGAGTTGCAGGATGAACTAGAAAAACTTTTCCTGCATTATTGTAAGCATTTTGCCGGAGTACATATCATTAAATTTGCTGACTATCCTGAAGATAAATTTTACAATAATGGCTTTATCATCGGAACTGTCCGACCGGAAACGATCTTTGGCGATACAGCTATTGCAGTGGATCCTGATGACTGGCGTTATCAGGAATTCCTCGGTAAAAGCTTTGCAGTTCGAACTATTACAAGTACAACAAAACTAAATATTATTGGCGATCAAGCAGTGGATTCTGAATTTGGAACAGGATCACTCAAAATTACTCCTGCTCATGCCATGGAAGACTGGGATATTGCTAAACGTCATCAAACTGAATGTATGCCGGAGAAACAAGTAATCAATTTCGATGGTACCATGAACCATTTGGCTGGTAAATATAATGGCATGAAAGCCGATGAAGCTAGAAAGACAATGCTTGAAGATATGAAAACTGCCGGGATGCTGATTTCCATTGATACTGCATATGAAAACCGCATCAGAATCTGTGAACGTTGCAAACATCCAATCGAGCCACTAGTTTCTCATCAGTGGTTTGTCGATACTAAACCCTTGAAAGCCAAAGCAAAAGAACTTGTCGAACAAGGTTTTACTGAAATTATGCCTGAAGGCAAAAAGAAAACTTATTTTGACTGGATGAATACGCCGGAAGACTGGTGTATCACCAGACAACTCTGGTGGGGTTATCGGATTCCAGTTTGGTACAAAGGCACTCATGAACAATTTATTGATGAAAATGGTGTAGTTCGCGAAAAAATTGCCGGTAAAACCATTTCAGAAAACTCAGATTATCAAGATCTGCTCTATGTGGGACTCGATAATCCCAATTCTCAAAGCGAAACTCTTGACGTGATTCGCCATGCGGAAACAGATAATAATCATATTGGCAGAATTTCAGGTCAAAATGATTCTCAAATCAATGCCAATGGTGTCACTCAGACTGGATTATTGGCTAAAAAACTAAAGTCTGAAAATACCGGCTATGATTTAATTATCAGTTCACCGTTAAAAAGAACCTATACTACCGCGACAATCATTGCCAAAGAGCTTGGCTTGGAAGTAATTACTGATGATCGACTGAAAGAACGTAACTTCGGCATTTTAGAAGGACTACTCTGGCAGGAAGCTGAGCTAAAATATCCTGAATTCACCTCAGCCAACGACGCCAACTACCAGGAAACTATTCCGGGAGGAGAAAGCATCCAAGAAGTTGAATCCCGTGTCCAAGAATTCATCGCTGACATTAAACAAAAATATGCCCACAAAAAAATACTCATTGTTACCCATTCCGGTGTAATTCGGGTATTTAAAAGAGAACTTGGTGGCGAAACTCCCGCCGCAAGTCGCGCCCACGAAATCAACAATCTCGAGATCAATTCCTTTCCCTTCCGATTACCGGTCACCGATAACCGGTCACCGATCTGGAATCAAGATTCCGACGTCCTCGACACCTGGTTTTCTTCCGGTCAATGGCCATATTTGACGCTCAAAGCAAGTGGTGTCAATGACTATCAGGACTTCTACCCGACCCAAGTAATGGAAACAGGTTGGGATATCTTGCTTTTCTGGGTGACTAGAATGATGTTACTCAATCCTTACCGCGCTGCCAAAGAACTACAGAAGTCAAACGGCAAACCCTGGGATCAACAACCAGGTGAAAAAATAGCTCCTTTCAAAGATGTCTACCTCCATGGACTAGTGCTTGATAAAAATGGCGTTAAAATGAGTAAATCTAAAGGAAATGGGATTGACCCCTTTGAAATGATGCAGAAATACGGGACAGATGCCCTCCGCCTCAGTTTTATCCTGGGAAATTCTGTTGGTCAAAATTACCGACTATATGAAGAAAAAATCGCCAACAACCGTAATTTCTGCAACAAACTCTGGAATGCCGGGAAATTTATTCTCATGAATCTGGAAGACTTCGAATTGCGAATCTCGAATCTCGAATCTCAGCTACGAGCTACGAGCTACCAACTACCCAACTTACTTCCTGCTGATCAGGAAATGTATAACCATATTCAGCAACTTCACCAGGACACCACCCGTCGCATGGACAGTTTCCAGTTCGGAATTGCTGCTCAGGAATTATACGATTCTTTCTGGCATACCTTTGCTGATATCTACATCGAAAAAGTCAAATCCCGTCTCTATACCAAAGACCGTGAAGGCAATCCGATTAATCAGGATGAAGCAGCTCAGCAATCAAGGAAAGCAGCTCAAGCCATATTATATTTCTGTATGAATGCCTATTTAAAAATGTTACATCCCTTTGCTCCTTTTATTACAGAAAAAATCTGGCAAGCACTACCAAAATCAGAGCAGGAAGCGGAAAGTATCATGTACTGCAAGTGGAAGATTAAATAAATCGATACTACCGTAGGGTCCAAAATTTTTTGGACCCTACGGATGAAATTTAACTAATCCATTTGCTTACTAAAAATGCCCGATCACCCTCAATAATATAATATTTCACACCGCGCCCACAGAGACTGCCACATTCAAAACCAATATCACGAAACTGAATGTTCATGAGAAATTCTTCGTTGACCAAATCATAGATGCTCATATTTCCTTTTTGCAAAGCACTTGCTACAACATCATCGGTTAAATACAAAAAGTTAAGTTGGGCGCTATCATCCGCTTTTTTAAGCTCAATTGGTAGTGATTTAATATCAACATCCTTTGTTTTGATCGCTTGAATTGGTTCTAAATAAAAATTAACTTTGCTCTCCGAATAAGCATTGGTATTTTTTAAAGCCTTGGTAATTTGCAATTTATATTCGGCAATAAACAATTTTTTATCGAGATAAATAATTACCTGATTACGGTCATTAGTAGCTTTATCACAATCTGAAGCTAATAATCCATTACCAATCGATTGGGCATCACATAAACTATAAATTATATAAAAAGTTTCCTCAGGTTTTTCACTTTGTACAGTAATTATTTTGGTGGTATCCCATTGGCGATGACTTTGTTTGTAAATATAATAAAGTATTGCAGTAAACAACAATGCAACAATGACTAAAATTGAAAAAATGATAATAAAGACTTTTTTAGAAATTATTTTTTTCATTATTAATTATGCAAATTAAATAAATTACTAATAAATTGGAATAATTCCAGAATTGCCTCTGGTACATTGCGCTTGCCACGATTTTGTCCAAAACTAAGTAAAGGGGCATCAGTTTCTAACAAAATCCCTTTTTGATAAAGTTGCTCTGGAGTTTGTATCTTGGTGCCGATAATACTTTTAATCGCTTCTCTAATCTGCTGAGCTGAATTAAAAGTAATTATCCCATTAATGCCAATTTTATAACCCAGATCTAAAATGTCTTTTGCTGCCTGATAATCACCGGTGAAACTATGAAATACAGCTTCTACTCTACCTTGATAATCATGTAAAATATCGAAACATAAATCATCATCATCACGCGCATGAATTGATAAAGGGAGATGAAATAGTTCCGCCAATTGCAAATGTTGTTCAAAAAGATTAATTTGCAAGGTACGACTTGTGCTATAAATATCATTGGAACAATTATTTTTTCGAAGCCAAAAAAGATCGATACCACACTCACCAATCATCACTACCTGATTCTGATTTGCAGTAATCAAATCACTAATTTGAGAAATTTTTTCTTGTAAATTTAGTTTAGTTACCTTACCCATAAATAATTCTGATCCCGGGATCAATGTCTCAGGATGAATTCCCACTGTAGCCCAAACAAGTTCAGGAAAAGCCAAAGAGTTAGAAATCGCTTTTTGTGCTGATTGCAAATCAACTGCAACATCAATAATTGCATTCACACTCTTTGAAATTGTAGCATTAACAACATTTTCCCGATCTAAGTCAAAAGCCACATCATTAAGATGACAATGCGAATCAAAAAGTGATTTGACATTAAAAATTTTCATACATGCTACCTGATACTTGATACTTAATACCTGATACTTAATACCTGATACTTGATACTTATTTATCTCTCCTTCTTTCTACCAAGTTTTTCCATCATCTTTTCGATAAATACTTCCATCTCTTTCCCTAATACTTTACTACGAATGGTTCTAGTTAATTTTTTACCAAGATATTTCCAATAGATCTCCTCAATTTTTCTATTAAACCCCATCCAGTAGATAGCAAACCCTCCAATTACCAGAATCATCCCGACAATAACACGATCCAGCTGATCAGATGTAGTAATTGCCGTATGAGGTAAATTTCTTGAAGGAGTAGCGGTAAGGCTCCCTGGCTGTGTCGGTGTCGGTGTCGGAGCTCTAGTTCCTGTCGGTGTAGGAGTAGGAGTATTTGTCCGTGTCGGTGTATTCACGACAGGTGTAGTCGGTGTTGGCGTCAATGTTCGGGTAGGGGTGTTTACCACTGGTGTAGTAGGTGTCGGTGTCACAGTGCGTGTCGGTGTATTCACCACTGGTGTAGTAGGTGTAGGAGTCACTGTCTGTGTTGGTGTATTGACTACCGGAGTAGTCGGTGTAGGTGAATTCACTACAGATGGCTTACAATATCGATAAACATAACTTGGATTATTACAATCAGGATGGTTTACTTTACATTTTGTAGCAGTTTTTGTACATCCAGCTACACTTTCATGATCGACGGTAGTACCGCAGCTTACATATCCGGCAGGACATCCACCGGGATTACATGTCGGAGGATTTCCGCTACAGCCGGTAAAATTAACACTCGGATTACTACAACCACTGATACCATTGCATCTTGCACAGTGACATACAGGAACGCTGTTATTACATCTACCGCTTATCACGACTTGTGGCCATTCACAGATTGTGCTGGCACAATCACCTCCACCACCGCCTCCTGTATCCTTTACACAAGTATATGCACTTTTGCATTGACTTCCACTACAAGTCATACCAGATTTACAATGTTTTCCGCTTCCAGCAGGACATTCTACACCATTTTGTCCGATAGCTTCCTCAGTACAAGCCTGTTTTATACATTTCCAGCCTGTTACACACCCTCCACTCGGGTTACTCGGTACACAACATGCGCCATTACCTCCACCTGCTTGAAAATCTTCAGGAGAAATTAAACCCCGTTTTTGCAACTGATAAGCGATAAATATTGTCGATAGACCAACTAAAAAAGTTACCACTAACAATATCAATGAGGTTCTCCGATGAAATCTCATATTCGTCATTTATGTAAAATAAAGCTATTAAATCATCTTAACTTAATCCTCTTTTTCCTGCAATACCACCTTGGCATCTAATTTCTGAATGAGAATTTCTACTGGTTGTTGCAACTTGAATTGTTGTAAAGTCTCTGATTGCCAATGATTCCGATCAATCTCTTCTAGGTTTTCACAAATCCCCAACATTGTCGCAATTCTAGTAGCTGATTCTGGTAGAAATGGACAAATAATAATTGCTAAATCATAAATAATATTTAACAAATCAAACATTATCTTTTCTGCCTGTTTTCGATCTTTTTTAATTACAGTCCAAATTTGTTGATCATTGAAATACTTATTGGCAAAAGCTGCATAACGCATAATAACCTCAAGTGCTGCTACAAAACTACCTTTCTCAATCAATTCTCCACTTTCTGTGAATGCTTTGGAACTTTCAATTTTAATTTCCGGAAGTCTTGCAGTATTTTCTGCAATTAATTCGCCATAGAAATTCACTTCGAAGAACTTCAATGTACGGTTTACAAAATTTCCCAGATTGGCTACCAACTCATTATTCACAGCAGCTACAAATCCTTCCCAAGTGAAGTTTCCCTCCTTATTTTCAGGCAAATTCGCAGCGATGTAATACCGTGTCGCATCTACTCCATATTTTTTAACCATCTTCATGGAATCAATTGTCCAGTTTCTACTTTTGGAAAACTTTTTACCATCATAATTCATAAATTTGTTTACAAACACATTATGAGGTAAAATGTATCCCCGACCGCTGCCAATCAGTTGAGCCGGCCACATCAAGGTGTGAAAGACCAAATTATCCTGACCCATAAAATAATAATGTTCACTTTCAGGATTAAGCCACCAATTCTGCCATTTATCACTTTGGCCAGGATTTTTTTTCCAGATAATGCCAGATTTCGCTGCATCTAACGTCACCCATTCTTGTGGTGCTGATAAGTAACCAACCACTGCTTCAAACCAGACATAAATCTTCTTTCCCTGGAAATCTTTAAGCTGCTTTTCAGGTTCCAGTTTCATAATTTCATCAATTGGCAAATCAATCGCCCAGTCCATATCCCGAGTAATTGCCCGTTTCTGTAGTCCTTCTTTCAGCCAGCCATCTGTTTCCTTATATACCCAATCCCGCCATCTGCCTTTGCTTTCCGAAACAAATTTTTGCAATTGTGGTACCAAACTGGCAAGATCCAAAAAATAATGTTCTGTGGCTTTTAGTGCTACTTTATTTTTTGTAAGCTTACTATAAGGGTTAATCAACTCACCATCCTTAAGCCATCTGCCACATGATTCGCATTGATCACTGCGTTGCTCTTTCGCCTGACAATGCGGACAAGTACCTTCAACATAACGATCTGGTAAAAACGCTTGATCCTCTGCAGAATAATATTGTTGCATTGTGTCTTTTACAATATATCCAGCCTTAAGTAAATCTAAAAAAATTTCCTGCACTACTCTTTTATGATTCTCGGTAGTTGTCTTAGTATATAAATTGTAATCAAGTTTTATTGCCTTAAATAATTCCAAATCTTTCTGATGATATTCTTCCACCACTTCTGCTGGTGATAATCTCTTTTTATCAGCCTCTACTGTAATCGGTGTCCCATGACAATCAGAGCCCGAAACCATCAGTACATCATTACCACAAAGTCTTTGGTATCTGGCAAAAATATCTGCGGGAAGTAAATAACCAGCTAAATGTCCTAAATGGATATCACCATTGACATAGGGCCAAGCTACTGCAACAAGAATTTTTTTTGACATGGGTGAAAAATAGCTAATAGGTAAAAAATAAGATTAAAAATTAAATATTAACAAATTAACGGGTTAACAAATTATTTTCGTGATTGTAAATATTCAAGTAAGCCTTCATGCAGGTGTTTCTGACCATCCCAGAGCTGAATATTATATCCTTTCTCAAAGGTCAATGGATCCTCAATTCTGAAATCAATTGAGCGTACTTGAGAATGGACAGCTAGGGACATATCAAAATCTGATCCATGTGGCAACGAAAATTTATCTCCCCAAATTTCAAGCATTTCCGGATTATTGACATCTGTAGTTGTCAGCCCTAGATTTTTGAGAATTTTCGAATCAGCAAGCACTTTTCTAATGGCTACCTCCTTGGAAACACCTTTCAATCTCATATCTAGCGCAAATTCTCCACCAAATTTTACATCAATTGGAACCGAATATATTACCAACAATTCTTGAATTATCTCCAACGCTTTATGGCGCAGGTCATATTTTCCAGCTACATAAGGGATTTCATAAGGAATTTTTTGTAAATCAGCTAATTGTAAATTGTAGGCATTTATAAATTCTAAAGTTATTTGAGGACCACGATCTGACAGAATTATTGCTAAGGGATCTTCATGACTGATTGTTTTGAATTTTTTTACCGCCATTGCTGGAAAAATTTTCAACTGCATTCTTTCTATCAATGCAGTTGTAAGCTTTCGCCAGTTTGTTTTCTGCCCTGCAGTCATTACTTGATCATAGAGGCTGAAATATAGCTTTTTCAAATTCCCACTATCATCAAGACCATATACTTCTGCTCCAGCACAATGAGCAATAATTATTTGTTTTCGTAATGATTTATTTATTTTTAACACAACACGGTCCAAAATACTTTCCAAACCGCCACCAGAAGCAAGAAAAAGAACTTTGCCCTCCCGTAATAGTTTTTCTAGCTCTACAATCATCTCCGGAACTGCATCTGTATATACATCAGTAATAGTTTCATCTACATCTGCAAGAATAAGTTTTACTTGAGAATTCCATTTGAGCATTATTTGTATTTGTTCTGAATTCAATTCAGAGTTTATCATTTTCAAGGCTTTCTATCCATATCAATTCTTTGTTGACTTACCTTTCTATTTTTTCAATAATGATAGAATAATCAACATTTATCTGACAAATTTTTACAAATACCGCAATGGTATCAACTAGTATTTATG